>JAZUPL010000001.1:0-1582 GCA_045605175.1 Eubacteriales bacterium
CTTCGGTGCTATTCTTCGGCAACGATATTTATAGTTATGCTATCGACATTCGACCCGCCATTGTACTGAATATTTAAGGTCTTAACCTTATACAATTCCCCGTCTATCCAAACATAGGGTTGATTTACAAATTTGTTGTCGGAGTTTTCCACTTTTATCCCTGGCACTATCATAATTATTCCTCCTTCGGTACTTTGTAAGGTTCATCCCACCAACCGCCATATCCGGGAGCGGGCGGCATACCGAATACTTCTTTGAACTTGTCTGCGTTGGTCTGTACGGGATTTCCCTTGGCCCACTTTTCTACGATTGCGACAATTTCTTCGGGATTTTCTCTCATCATTCTTGGACAGTTGGGAATTATGCAATAATTACATTCCGAAGTTTGTTTGCATATCATATTCTTTGTCTTAATAAATTCTACCGCGTCCATTTATTCCTCCTATGGATGTTCTTTAGACCACTTCTCAACGATTGAAACTACCCCTTGAGGGTCTTCGTAGACCGCCTGCATACAGGGAAACCATAT
This sequence comes from Eubacteriales bacterium, assembly GCA_045605175.1. Lineage (GTDB taxonomy): Bacteria > Bacillota > Clostridia > Oscillospirales > CAG-272 > UBA1740. The sequence continues at coordinate 530 of JAZUPL010000001.1, forward strand.
CCCATTCATCGGACACCCTCTGCAAGTGTCATACTCGTCACACATCCTCGAAAACTCTCTTACGAAATCTGCTATTTCCATCCTATTCCTCTTCCGGCATAATGATGAATGTCACCCCTTCCGGGATGTCTTTCCGAAACAACACCTTCCTACCCATATACTCCCCGTTCTCGATAAAAGGTTCTACCTTATACCTGTACTTTTCGGAAACTACTATCGGAAATTTTAGCATTGAGTAGCGTTCACTTCGCTCTACTCCCTCTCTTATCAGTTCTAAAACGTCCATCTAAATCACCCCTTGCCACTTACGATACTGATATTGGAATGATCCGTTACTACCCCATTCCTTCCCGGCATCCTCGAAACTAATCTCCCTTGCAGCATACCTTTTAAACAAGTCCTCTCTGAACTCCTCGGAATGGGAATAGACCTCCTTTACGCCCCACTTCTTGCCCCTTGCTTTCGCGCTCTGTATGCCCTCTCTCTGTCTGTCAAGAATCTGTTTCCGCTCAAAGTCCGCAAACGCTCCCATCAAGTGAAATATCAACTCACCATACGGAGAAGATAGGTCTATCCCCTCCTTGATGGACTTGAAGGACGCTCCCTTGCCCCTTATCTCCGAAACAATATCAATAAGGTCTTTCATCGACCTCCCTAACCTGGACAGTTCAAGCACAATCACCTCGTCACCCTCCTTTAAGACGGATAGCATCTCATTCAATGCGGGTCTGTCCTTCGACTTCCCCGACATCTTCTCCTCAAACAAATAGTCCACTCTTCCTTTAAGTCCGTCCTCCTGGCGGTCTAAATTCTGCTCCTTCGTGGAAACCCTCGCATACCCGTATATCATTCCTTTTCCCTCTCTTCCTTCGTGTACCATCTCAACGCCTTGACATCGGAAAAATGCTCTCCATCCCACTTCCCCGCCAATAAACGATAACCGCAAGATTCTGCCAAAGCATTGAATACCTCTAACGTAATGTCGCTCTTTAAGTTCCTATATATATCGTTGAACGCTCTACCCCCCTATCCTTCGCCATCTTCGTTATACTG
>JAZUPL010000002.1:0-7607 GCA_045605175.1 Eubacteriales bacterium
CTTGCGGTTTCCTGCATTACTGCCTCGTAAACCTCTGGGTCATTTGCTCTTAAAAGACTGTAATCTCTCATAATATTCTCCTTATCTTTGCTTTTCTATATTTTAGCATATTCCCTGCCCCTTGTCAATCGCTGTGGCAACTGTTTAATATAAAAACACTTTCCTTTATTAAAAAATAACAAAGCATTCCCAAAAAACTCGAGAATGCTTTGTGTTTAGTTATTATCCTTATAATATATATTTTAGCGCTCAACCTTGGTGGCTATATTTAAAAACAACAATATTATCATATACCGAGAATCGTTGGGTTGTCGTACCATACAATCCGCTTATTTTATGTTCATCACAACAATGCAATCCAAAAACTATGCTATTTGTTGTGAGAATTTTTCCTTTTGGAATGTTAACTAAATATTGATTTCTATAAAACATACGCGGTAATTCTAACACACGATTAGCACTAATATAGGTGTTTTTAGTCACCCCAAAAACTTCATTAACGGTTTTTATTTCTCCTGCTGCAATAATATCATAGGACTCGCAGTTAAATTCACTAAAATCTGATTCTAATAAAGGATTGTTAAACGCATCAAAATAACTCCACCCAAATGAAAAAACAAGCTGTATGCTATCCTGCTTATTAGAATCTGCAAGTATAGTTAACGGTCTGGTGTACCCATCATCATAACCATTTCCTAAAGGAGAACTCCTGTAATATAAAACAAACATCTCATTCGCTTCTTCTGGAGTGGTGTCTGTTTGGTTTACTCTTTTTATAAAACGATGGTAACTACATAAAGTAATTCTGTCGCCATCGACTAAATAGAATATATCCGTCGCATATTTATATACCAAAGAATTTCCGTCAAGTTCGTTTTCGCCACGCGCCCAAAGTGTAAAACTACCGAATCTTTCGCCACAAAAATATTCAACGGGTATTTCAACAGTTTCGGAGTTGTTGTACTCGTTAATATAGCCATAATTTTCCCCCCCTTCCGTACCAAAGGCGGAAAGAGTATAACTATACTTTTCGTCAATGAGTTGTTCGTTATGTTCAGCAAGAATATACGGCTCAAGTTCTCCGTCTTTGACATAATCAGGGTGAAGAAGAACTATCTCAAACTTTGGTATGCTTTGAAATTCATTATAGGCATCAAGCCCCTTATAACGATAATCTGACGATAAAGATTGATGCAAGGTACCGTAGGATATTTCAAGAGTTACAGAATCAATCTCGCTTCTTGTAAAACTGGATATTTCAGAGCGATATGCCATAATATCGGGTGTTACATCAGCATAGGCAGCAAGTTCTATGACTCCAATACCATAATCGACCGTTTTAACAAATTCCATTTTATATCCCTGCTCAAAGCCTTCGTCCTCGGATGGCTTGACTGTTTCGGGTGGCTCTGTTGTTCCACAGCCTACAAGCGACAGGGCTATGGAAATAAGGAGCAAAAGAGCTGTTATTCTTTTCATAAAAAACTCCTTTCTTAAAAGGTCAACTTATTTTATCGGTCGTTTCTTCCGTTGCGCAACGCTTATAATAAGTAATATCGTTGCTATCTTCCATCATCTCAGCTTAAGAATGGAAGGCTACAAACAATAATGATATAACTACAAAAATTATAGAAAACAATACTTTTAATTTTTTCATTTTAATCTCTCATCCATCGATAAGATCTATAAAGATAATCCCCTCTTTGACGACACATAGTTATAATATTATCGTCTACCAAGTAAGATACCCCCCCCCAATAATTTACATAATGGAGATCGGAAACCGCTTGTACGCAAAAGGTCAAATCTCCATAATCAGCACCACTAAAAAACTCCACTGGTACAGAAACAATATAATAATTTCCACAAGTTCTGGGGTATTTTTTGCAAGGAGTATTATCGGTATTTATGTAATCTGCAACCTTGCTATTTTCTAATTTTTCAGTGAAAAATTGTTCTTCGATTGTCAGGATGGTTGTATAGGAGTCATCCTTTCTATTGTATATACTTATATCAAAAGACGGACAATCAATGTCCTCAAAATCTTTAAGTCTATCGTTCCATAATTGAATGATGACATCCACGCTGTCACGCTCATCTTTGTTGAAAGAGCCTAAAATAGGTCTTGCAACCATTCCTCCAAACGTAACCTCTTCGGACGAATATGTTTGGATTGAACTAAGCGATTTGGTTTCTGATTTTTTATGAGCCAACCATATCGCATTTATGTGTGAAATATAGTCATCGTAGTCGCAAAGAGTTATCGTATCACCTTCAACCGTATAATAGACATTTGTGCCGTACTTGTAAACGAGATTGTTTGCATCCAGTTCGTTTTCGCCCAAAACCCACAGCGAAATAGTGCCAAACTTTTCTCCAGAAAATAGTGTGGTGGGGATATTTATAATCTCGCTATTGTTAAATTTCTTTTCCCAACCGTGCAGAACATCGCGAAAAGGCTTAAAAGCAGTACCGTCATTAAAATAGGAATATTTATCGCTTATCAGTTGTTCGTTATGGGTTGACAATGTTACAGGCTCACCACTGCCGTAAGAGGATATTGCCACTATCTCAAAAGACCGAATACTTTGATATTCCGAGTAAATCTCGACCGAACTTTGATAAGTTCCATAGGAAATTTCAAATTCTATATTTTCATTTTCTTTGCGTGCAAAGTTCTTTTTATCGGTACGAAATGCAACAATATCGTGTTCCAATTCTCGAGTGCTTTTTTTATGCGTATTGCACGGCTCTGCTTCGTGATAAAAAAGATATCCCTGCTCAAAGCCCTCGTCCTCGGGTGTCTCACTTGGTTGTGGAGGCTCGGTTGTTCCACAGCCTACAAGCGACAGGGCTATGGAAATAAGGAGCAAAAGAGCTGTTATTCTTTTCATAAAAAACTCCTTTCTTAAAAGGTCAAAAAGTGTAAGTAAAAAGGCATACCTCGCTTACCCGAGGTATGCCAAATAATTTTGTGTATCCCCTACGGGCTACTTTAAGTTTAGCAAATCAAAGAATTATTGTCAACAAAAATCCCTAATCCTTTTTATTTTCATAGGAATGCACAAGCAAAGAGTAGCGAGGTTGGTTATTGTGCTACATATTACTTTTTGTTTATAGCGCATTCGCTAAAATCGACCACGTCGAGGGGCTCTCTGTACTGCCATTTTCCGTTGGTGTAGTCGGGAATCATCTGGGGCGCGCCACCGAGGGCGATAGACCTTTCCGACAGGGCGGTTATAGCCATCCAAGAGGCGGCATCATAGACGTCGATGGGCATTTCTTTGCCGTTTCTTACTGCGTCGATAAAGTATCTCCACATAATAGGGTCCATACCGCCGTGGCCGTTCTCCATATCGGTTTTGGTCATTCCAATCCATACGGGGGGCAGGTAGTCGGCTTCATATTCCTTGGCGTTGTTGAGTACGCTTGCGGCGTTGTCGGCTGCTTCAAGTCCGCCGTGAGAGTCACCATCAAGGTACACCGCATTGGTGTCCATATGGTAAGAGCCCTTTGTTCCACGAACGGTGAACTCACGGCTATAATATCTCGGAAGGGTGGTATCAAGTTTAAGAAGAATGGTTTCGCCACCCGCACAGGTAATTATGGTATGTACTATATCACCCTGCTTGAAGCGTCTGCCTTCCATTGTAGGGTCTTGTTCTACAAGATCGGGGTGGTCCTTTACATACTGTTCAAGTCCCGAGGCACAGGACGCAACCGAAACGAGCGACACCATTCTGTTACCGCGGTTGATATTAAGCACCTTTGCTATGGGGCCAAGTTCGTGGGTGGGATAGTTCTCGCAGTTGCGATTAGTGTAGTTACGAAGACGGTAATGGCGAAGCAGGTTGCCGTAGGAAACCTCACGGCGCAAATCGTGGCCATAGGCACCCGAACAATGGACAATTCTGCCATACTTACCTGCACGTACCATAGAGGTAGCGAGAAGTTCCTCACGGTTGTAGCAACAGTTCTCCATCATCATTATGGGTGTCTTTGTTTCCTCATAGGTTCTGACAAGCTCTTGTATCTCCTCAAGGCTATATGCACCGCCGACCTCCATAGCGACAATCTTGCCGTACTTCATAGCATCTATGGCAACCTTCACGTGGTCCTCCCAGGAGCAAGCCACGTAAACCACGTCAACGTCATCTCTTTTAAGCACTTCTATATAATCGGTAGTGCCAAAGGGCTCTTTTCTGCCCTCGTTTACAACGTGCTCCTTTGCCATCTCTACCCTGTCCTCGTAAAGATCGCAAACAGCAGTAACCTCTATATCCTCGTTTTCAAGAAGAACAACATTGTTAATGCTACGTCCTCTTTTGCCATAGCCTACTATACCCACTCTAATCTTTTCCATTTTATTTCCTTTCTTCGCTCGGAAAATATGTTTCCTTATATTACAAATTTTATAAAGCCGTTATTGCCGAATATCACGCCTTTTTGACGGAGTGTTTTGCACGAAAACGCAGAGCCGATATTCCCGTCCTGAAAGAGAAATATTCAGAGAAATAATTTTCGCCTTCAAAGCCCACAAGATATGCTATCTCTTTTACCGTCATATCGGTTTCTAAAAGGAGGATTTGCGACTCGGCAATACGTTTATTTAATATGTACTGTTTTGGGCTTATATTAAATGTGCGCTTGAAAAATCCCGAAAAATACATTGTGGATATATTCATTATTTCTGCCAAAGCAGAAAGCGAAATATTCTCTCTGTAATGCTCGTTTATATATTTTAGCACAGGTACGAATTTGGAAACACCGCCTCGCTCAAGAGGTAAATCCCGAAGAAAATCCGCCATTAAAAGATTCATAGCACCAAAAACTCGCATTTTAGCCGAATAGGTGGCGCCCCCATTGCCCTCTACTATATTTTCAAAAAGATATGGGGTATGCTCGTTTGCTTTTACCGAATAACTATCCGAGAGGTATCTATACATTTCCAACAAGGGGTGCTCGGAGAAAAATTCGAGATAATAGATCTCTGTTTTGCCCTCGATACGGCACCGGGCCATCGAATATGCTGGGATAAAATACACTCTTCCACAATCAAGGTCTATCTCCTTATCGGCAAGGCAAAGTTTAGCCCTACCTAAGGTGGGGTAATATATGCGATGGAAACGGGATATAATATTCCCCTCCCTCGATATTATATCATTTTCTGAAAGAGGAAATAGCAAGCGCTCTGCCTTGATTATTGAATAGGCGCTTAGTCCTGTGTCCTGTGTCATATACCCCCCCCTGTATGTAAAGTTTGTTAAGAAAACATTTGCTTTACCTATTAATTATAAAGGAAAAAAAAGATAAATACAAGAGCATTTTGCGACTTTTCTAAAAAAACGAAAGCATAAATTATATAAAAATCGGTAAAAGTCGGGATTTAGTGCCTACCCGTGTGAATTTTTTGCGAATAAATTTCTCATTTTCTATTGCACGAAAGAGGAAAAAATGATATACTATATAAGGTTAATTTCTCGCTTTCACTCTTATATATGACATAATTAAGGTGAGATAAAACATTTTGAAAAAGGAGGCCCTTATGAGTGGGAAACACTATACCGTTGTTGTTTGCCTTTGTGACAGAGGTGGCATGACCTTTAACAAACGCAGGCAAAGTCGCGACAGGTGGCTTATCGAGGACCTTTGCAAAACTGCTGAGGGTAAAATATATATTGAGGAATATTCGCTTCCCCTTTTTTCAGGACACGAGGACTGTGTTGAAGTGATAGATTCTTTGCCCACCGACGTGCCAAGCGGCGGAATTATATTTACAGAAAAGGTGAGCCCTGACTCGTTCTTGTCGGATATTTCAAGACTGATAATATACCGATGGGGCAAAAAATACCCCTTTGACTTATCCTTTACAACCCAACCCGAGTCCGTCGGGTTTAGTAAGGTTTTGGAATACGAGTTTGTCGGCCATGCACACGAAAAAATAACAAAAGGAGTATTTGAAAGATGAAAAGGTTGCTCTCGCTGGTTGCACTGTTGCTTGTTCTTGCACTATGCTTTACCTCTTGCGATATTCTTGAGGAGTTTGGTATTACTATCGACTTTTCACAGTTGGAGGATTTATTCGGTTTCGGGCAAACGCCTAATATTCCATCGGTTTCGCTTGATGAAATTCCCGAATTTGACGACTCCCCTTATGTTATAATAAACGAAAATATTCCCTTCTTCACAGAGGAGGAGATTGTCACAAAATCTTATGAAACATACTATGATATGGACGGTCTTGGAAGATGCACAGTGGTTATTGCCTGCATCGGAAGAGATCTTATGCCAAAAGAAGGTGAGGAGCGTGGGAGTATTGGAAGCGTTAAGCCCTCGGGCTGGCAAACCCTTAAGTTTGATATTGTTGACGGCAAGTATCTCTATAACCGTTGTCACCTTATAGGTTGGCAATTGACCGCAGAAAACGCAAATAGAAACAATCTGATAACTGGTACAAGATATATGAACGTGGAGGGAATGCTTCCTTTTGAGGATATGGTTGCCGACTACATCAAGGATACCGAAAACCACGTAATGTACAGGGTGACGCCTATATATGACGGCGACAATCTTGTGGCTCGCGGTGTGCTTATGGAGGCCTTATCTGTCGAGGATAGCGGCGACGGTATATGCTACTGTGTCTATGTTTACAACAATCAACCTGGTATAGTAATTAATTACGCAAACGGCGAGGCGGTTCTCGAAAACTAATTTACATACGCAAAAACGAGTTTTTTCTCGGTTAAATTGCAAAAACAGATTTTTTGGACACCGTTTGTGAAGATTTTATGTATTTTTTGTTGACAAACGTCTATACTTGTGCTATAATAACGGCATAAATACTAATTTATAGGAGAACTATATGGGCATCAAATTCAAATTCGAGTTTAAGCAAGTGCCTGCTGTTTTCCTTGACGGTTGGCTTGTTAAACTTGAGAAAAAGGCCTTTGGTTGGGAATACATAGGTAGCCATTCTGAGCGTACAGAATGGGATGAGCAGGTTGAAAACACCTCGGGAGAGTGGGTCGGCGATGTCTACGTGCGCACCACCGAACGTCACACTGAGAGAAGGTCTAAAATTACCACTTACAAGGACTTCTCCCGTATTACCCCCTACTCTTTCAACATTATTTTCCACATCTTTGAATTTTTAAGTGGTATTATTTCTTGGGCTCGTAGATTCATTATGTATCTTGTTGACCTTGCGCTCGTTTTGTTCGCAATTCTGGGTGCTATCGCAGTATTTGGTGCTGGCGAAGAACTTGGTACATTCATTCAAGCAATTGGAGCATTCCTTGCCCTTTATGTAATATGCATAGTTATTCCCTCTTTGTTCATCGCTCTTTGCGCTTGGCTTATGCGTAAACTGTTTAAGATTGACGAACACGTTGAGCAGCAGCTTATTGATAACGGATATACTCCCGAATGGAGAGAGGAAATCCACGAGAAGTTTGACGAATAATAATAAAGGGGCTGCTTCATTTAGGCATAACCGAATAAAAACACCGAGGTGTTGTATTATGATATGCACCCCAAAAGTTAGACACTTTTGGAGGTGCATATTTTTTATGGCAAAGAAAGGTCAAATTCAAAAAAGGTACTCGACG
>JAZUPL010000003.1:0-11320 GCA_045605175.1 Eubacteriales bacterium
AGAAAAAGGAGAAAAAGGAAACTTTCAAAATGTTACCCAACTTATAATTAAGGTGTTATCCAACTTATAATTAAAAGAGGGTAAGGGTAGCGTAAGGGGTAGCGTAAAAGGTACACCTACTTATGTACATTAATATAAAATGTTATTCAACTTATAAATAAAGGGGAAATGGTATAGAAGGCATAAAAGGCGTAAGGGGAACATGTACTAAGGTGTTATCCAACTTATAAGTAAAGTGTTAACCAACTTATATATAAAGGGAAAGGGGGAAGTAAGGAGAACATGTACTTATGTACATTAACGTAAAGGCTCTTCCGTAGAAGTGCTTATGTATATTTGTTTTCGTAATCGTCCAAAAGGAATCATCGTAACCCCTGGACGCTACGCGGACAAAGTTGTGGTTCTTTGGGAGAGGTTAAGACTTAAAAATACGGGTGCCCGCAAATTTTCACGAAATCAAATTTTTAAAATAAAATTCTTTGAATAAAATTCTTCGAATTAAAATTTGAAAACCCACCAAAAATTTGGTATAATATATATAGAAAATGAGAGAGAAATCTCCATTAAATAAACTAAAAAAAATTAAAATGACGAAAAGTCGGAAAGAGGTAAACTATGGAAAAGAAAATGACTCAGAAGGAATTCTACACTGGTATCGTTACCAACGAAGCTGTCGATCAGATGTACCGCGATTATGCGGAGGCCGCCATCGCCAAGATCGAAGCCGCAAATGAAAAGGCTAAGGCAAAGCGTGCCGAAAAGTCTAAGGAACGCAAGGCCGAGGACGTCGAACTGATGGCTACTGTTGCTACTATTCTTGGTGATGAACCCAAAACTGCCGGTATGGTAAAGGCTGAACTGGAAAGTGAACTGAGTGTTCAGAAGTTCTCTCGCATTCTTAACACAATGGTTGCAGATGAAGTTGCCGCCGTTACCGATGTTAAGATTAGCGGTAAGGGTACTCAGAAGGGTTATACCAAGGCGTAAGTTGCTAGCTGACGCATAGGTAGTAAAAAGAATTGAACTCCCTACTAGTAAGTAGGGAGTTCTTTTTTATGTACAAGTTGTTATGTACATGGCGGCCCGCCGTAAACATAAGGCACACTTTATTATATGATGATTCATTTTAGGACTCGAACTTTGAATTTAATTTAGATTGAATCATCGTCAAGTTTCAAAAGGGTTTTTTATATATTATACCAAAAATTTAAAAAAAAGTCAAATTTTCATATTCAAACTAAGATTAAGAATAAAATATTCTTTTTGTTGTAAAATTTGTACATTATAGTATTATAGGATATTTTTTTTTGTTGTTTTTTGATTCTTTTTTTGTTTTATTTTTTATATTATATTATTATTCCCTCTTTATTATACCATATATTTGAAAGAATTTCAAATTTTGCCAACTCCAGTTTGAACGTATATGCTCTTATGTACATGTGCGGCCACCCAGCTTGTATACGTGCAACGATTAGCTCCTGTCCAAAACGCAGCTTAACGTTATCCTACGCATAAGCAGCCGGCCGCACCTAAACGTAGCTCCCTGTCGCAGGTTTCAGGCGACACAAATTTTGTAGCTCTCAAAATTTGACAACCTCGGCCACGCAGCTTTTATGGACGTAGCTCCCGACGAAATTTGACGGGGCGTCAAATTTCGCGGCACGACCAATTGATGGACGCACATACTCGAACAAATGTTCAACTTCACAATTTTGTAACAAGTTCGAAATTTTGACACACGCTTCGAAAATTTGTCACAAATTTATTTTTGTTATGTAAAAATTTTGACACACAAAAGACAAAAATTTGACGAAAAGGGAAAGTTAGACGTGACACGTCTAATACCCGGGCAAGTTCACACTTTTGTTACAAGTTGGATATAAAAAATGGACGGATTCCTCCGTCCAATTTCTTATTCTTCTAACTCAATTCTTTCAACATTCAGAACATCCCAACCCCAACGAATTTCTTCGTCATAGTCGAGGGGAACATTTTTTACAAGTTGTTCATATCCGCTATTTTTCATCAGTTGTTTCTTTGCGCTTTCGAAAGTTTTATGGTATCCGATAATTCCGTGCCAATCGTCCCAAACGATATAGACATAAGCAGGAGGAGTTGTTTCGTGGCGAATTGCTTCGGCTACTTTGTCGATTTTTTCGATAAACCCGTCGAAGGGTTCCGCCTCTTTTTCTGTAATAACCCCGCAGTACGCGAGGTCGGCAACATAGTCACCAAGAGATTCCGATGTGCACACAAGTGCGGCGAGTTGTTCTTGTTTGGTCATTTTAGTTCTCCTTTCTTGTTCTTTCTTTCGTCGACTTGCCAGTTACCATTGGTAATACCACAAGACATTTTTTCGATCGTAAACACGCAACCACAACCACAATTATAGTGAGTGTATTGACTATTGGATATAGTAGACCAATACTGTTTGACAATCCTTATTTGTGCAGTACTGCCGCAGTTTGGACATCTTACCATACTCACTCCCATCCTTTCGCCTTATTCTTTCGGTCTTGCTTTTCAATTTGTTCTTTCTTTGTCGGAGTTTTGCGAGGGAACAAACCAACTCAAGTTTTTCGTTTTTTCTTTTCGTCCATTTCATTAACCTCGTTCAACTGTAATGGTTGCTTTCAAAGGGATAATTTTGGTATGCCTGGTGGTACTCCAATCTTCTTCTTCCACCTCTCCGCAAGAATGGAACCGTAGTGCAGTTTCTTGCGAAATTTTCATGCAAATGGAATTAACATGGCAATCTATGTTATCTTGAAAGAAATCTCCAACTTCCAAATTGAAAAATTCTGTATTCGAGATTCTATCTCTGTAATCAATAATTTTGGTGTTCATATTTTTCTACCTTCCTTTCTTTTTTACAAATATATTATACCACAAAACAACGCAAAAGTCAATACCTAAATTGTAACATTTCTATGAACTTCTGCGGCGACCGCACTTAGACGTGATACGTCTAATTTCCTTTGGAAAATTCTGCGGTTATAAACCGCAGAAATTCCTTTCAAATCTTTTTGCTTCGTACTGTTCAAAAGTTCCCAAGATTCGGAACGGAAAGTAAGTGATACCGAAGGGCACTTTGTTTTTCGCTTGCTTTACCGCAAGAGAGAAAAGGAAAGTTTCAATTTCCGCATCGTCAATGGCGGTATGAGATTCGATAAAATCGACCTCGTTTGCATAAAATCTGTATGCTGTTTCTGCACTTGTCTTGAAATACTTTCCACTTTCGGTGTGCCATTGGTTTTCGTAACACGCTTCGCGGTATTCGTCGTTGTCGAGAAGATACTCGCAAGCCATACCCCAAACATCAAAAAGGTTGTAAGTTTTACCACGGAAGCGGAAAGTATCGGGGTCAAAGCCATTGGTATTTTCTCTGCGAGCACCCTCTGCGATTTCGTCGCAGATAGATTTTTGATAGGCTTCCCACTTGTAGAAGTCGGGAGAATAGAGGTTGTTAATATACAGTTCCGTAAATGGCAGGGCTTTTTTGAAATCGAACATAGAGTTATAAGCCCCAACTCCATCAACAAGGGCAAGATCTGCTTCGAGAATTGCGGAAGCGGTTCGCCAATCGGTTAAAATGGTTTCACCCTTTGCGAGGCGGTCAAGGTAAATCGGTCTTTTGTGGGCGTAGTATGCAGTATTGAATACCGAGGGAACGGAAAAAATTTCGGTGATAAGGAACGAGCGTCTGCCGTAGATATTGCCGTTCTTGTCGGTAATGGTGTAGGCAAGGTCGTAAATGAGAGGCTTTGCGATGGCGATTTTCTTTCGTGCATTTCCTTCGTATTCAGAAGCACAAGGAAGGGTGGCAGTTTCACAGTCGAGAATCATATAGTATTTTCTTCTGCGGTCGAGTTTAAAATTTTCCATAGTGGTTTTTCCTTTCTGTGATGGGGTGTAACATCTTGTCCCCTATCAACACATATATTATACCACATTTTAACGCAAAAGTCAAGCGAGTTTACAATTTTGTCAAAATTTTAATTTGTAAACTTTTTGTGAAGTTCCAAAGGGTATAAGTTAGACGTGATACGTCTAATTGGGAGGAAAAAAACGAGGGGAGACTTGCTCCCCTCTTGCCGTTAGTCGGCTTCCGCTCTCTCGGCTTTCTTCGCTTTGAGTTCGGCTTGCTTCTTGCGGAAGGCTTCGTCTTGTGCGATTTTCTTTCGCTTGGCTTCGTCCGCCTTGGCTTTCTTGTCGGCTTTCTCACGCTGATTGATTGCGTATTCCTCAGCAACCGAGTAGCCATCGTAGGGAACATAGCCATCTTTCCGCTCACCCTTGGGGACTTTGATGGAGATTACAACGAATTTTTCGTTGCCCTCGCTATCGACCACAGGGAAGGCGATTTCGGAAGAACCTGTCCGCAGGACATCTTCATCTTCTGCGGTGAACAGTTCAATCACCTTTTCGGTATACATTGCCCGCAGTTCGTTGTCGAGTGCGGTTTGGGTTTTCTTTGCCATACAATCAACTCCTTTTCTTTACACATATATTATACCACATTTTGAGTGATTTGTCAAGAGGTTTTTTGTGAACATTTTGTGACATTTTTGGCGGTGGTCTCTTTCGTTCCTCACCTTATATAGTATACCATATATTTGTGACGCCCGCGTGTCGAATTTGTGACAAGTTTGTGAATTTTTCGAATGGCGGAAGTTAGACGTGATACGTCTAAGTCACCTCAAAGAAGGCGGTCATATAGACCGCCCGCTTTGTTAGTGAAGAAGTTCCTTCAAGATTGCAAGCATATCTTCGGGACTGAATGCTGATCCTTCCCATTCATTACGGTTCTTCTCTTCATCATCAAAGAGAATCGCTTCGCCATAATCTCCGACAACTTCCCATTTCGGAGTTCCGTGGGGGAGAATTGCAACCTCGTCAAATACCACGCTTGCGAGGTGCTGAGCCAGCCACGCTCTTTTTACGGCTTCGATTTCTTCGAGGTATTCCTCGGTAGCATCTTTCGCTCCCCAAGAGACCACGCAGAGAGCATAGCCTCTATCGTGCAGGCGGTTCAGCAGGCGGGCGAATACAGAGAGATTTATAAGGGGCTCAGCTTCCTCGTAGGGGCGAGTGCGACCGCTCACCAAATCGGTAAGCCATCCGTCAACCCCATACAAGTCCACAAAGGTTCCGTCCATATCAAAGCAGAGTACATTTTTTCTTTCCATCTTCATATCTTCCTTTCTTTTCTTCCTATATATTATACCATATTTTGAGTGTTTTGTCAAGTGGTTTTTTGGAAACTTTTTGTGACATTTTGTTTTTATCGGTTTCTTTCTTTTACATATATATTATACCACAAATTTTCAAAAAAGTCAAGTTTTTTGGAGTAAAAAGTTGTGACAAAACTTCGAATTTTTTCGCCTTTGACAAATTAGACGTGTTACGTCTAACTTGGTTCGAAAAAAACGAGGGACGGAATTCTCCGCCCCTCTTGCGATTACTCTGCGACCACCGCAGAGTAAGCCTTAAGGGTACCCTTCTTGGGAACCTTCACATCAGTCTGCTTGACCACCTTGTCAGCGACCAACTGACGACAGAGGGCAGAGACCTTCTGCGTGGTCACAGGGGTTTCTTCGGTAGAGAGAGCAACCGCAATATCGGGAGCGGTTTCCGCAGTACCCTTTTCGGTCAGATAGGCGAGAATAGCCGCCTTGATGGGTTCGTTAGCCAACTGGGTCTTGGAGGGCTTGGAAGAACGCTTGGCATTCTTAGCGTCCAACTTGACGAGGGCATTTTCCGCATACTCACGGTACTCCGCAGAAACGGCTTCGTTAGAAGCGATAGCGGTGAAAAAGTCGCGAGAGGTCATCTTGGTTTCCATAGGTTTTCCTTTCTTGCCTTTTGGCATTGGCGGTAGGTTCGCCACCCATTTTTTTATTTATCAAAGAGAGTTCCTGTCTCTCTTGATTACATATATATTATATCATATTTTTGCCGATTTGTCAAGTGGTTTTTTGTGAACTCTTTGTGACATTTTCGGTGAGAGTTTTTCTTTTGTTTTCCTCTCTCCCTTGGGAACATATATATTATACCATATTTTGAACCGAATTTCAAGCACAGAAGTTTGACGATTTTGTAACGAATTTGTGAACTTGGTGGATGGAGTTAGACGTGATACGTCTAAGTTTTGGTTAGAAAAAAGGGGATTATTCTCCCCTTTCCTCGAATTTCACCCAAGTATCATAATAATCTTCTTCGATAGTTTTGATATAATCGGGATTTTCGTATCCGTCTTTGATAAACTTGTGGAGTTGGAACGCAAACTTTTTCGCCCATTTTTTATAACCGATAGGGGCATTATGATGTAAGCCGTAAGTTCCCCAATCCATACAATAGTAAAAACATTTGCTTTCTTCTTCGTAGTCAAGAACTTTGGGGAGAACTTTGTTCAAAACTTTGATGGCTTTTGCTTCGTCCCATACCATCTTTTTGTAATTATATTCGTGAATTTTATCAAAAAGAATAATAAAGGGAAGAATGGGAAGAAGAATGATGTGATAAGAGTATTTTTTGCCGTGGATGATGTACCAAGGTTTGCGATTGGTTTTCTTTTGGATTTCGAATTTCATAGTTTTTTACTCCTTTCTATGTGTATATATTATACCATATTTTGAGTGATTTGTCAAGACCTATTTTGTGAATTTTTTGTGAATTTTTGTTTGAGAACGAAATTAGACGCAATACGTCTAAGTTGATATTACGATGGCGGGCGACCATAAAAAAACAATGGTCGCCCGCCATCATAGTAGAAAGGAGATATTAGGGAGTGAACATTTGAATAACATACCACACATTCAGTATAAAAAGCGACCCATTCAACAGAATCAAATTGAGTCTTTTCGCTTTCCAACAAAATGCGGTAGAGATTGCGGAACCGATACAAAACAAGATATTCATATTATATCTCGCCATAATACCAATCACACACGCGGTATAGATAAGACAAGTAATGTCCGTTATATCGAATTGGTATGGTTTGGTTAGTTCGAAGTAGTTTAGAAACTTTTTCATTTTACTCAAGTGTTAAAGTGGTAGTAACCATTTCATAGGTATCATATGCGTGAGGGAACCATTGTTGCCCATCCCTCAAGCAAACTGCCGAGGTTTCGTTTATATCAAGATTGACGATTTTGATGTTAATATCTCCATCTCCATCAATAAAGCACTCTCCGTTTTTGATTCCTCTAAACTCTTTTACATTAGGTTTTTTCCTATTGTCAATGATTTTCATATTTTTCTTCCTTTCTTTTATGTATCCCAAGAGGGTTGCAACTTACAACAGAGGGCACTTTTAAGATTCTCTGTTCCTCTTGGAACATATATATTATACCACATTTTACCCCAAAAATCAATGGATAAACTATAACAAGTTTGTGACAACTTTGTGAACTTGGAAAAAATACAACTTAGACGTGATACGTCTAACTATATGATTTGTCGATATGTTGCATACAACATATCGACAACCGCATTTAATACCTATCGCGATACCGAAGACACATTTCTATACATTTATCAACATCTTCGGGATGGACTTTTTCCGCAATCTCTTCTCGCAACAAATTCCCAATATTTTTCAACTTTTCCGAATGGTATTGAAAATCGGGAAGAAGTGCAAAATGTTCCTTGCGAACCTCTTCAAGTTTTTCGCTTTCGCGTTTCCACTCTTCCTTCGGAAGAAAACGAGATTCTTTTATAAACTTGTCAATCATTTTTTCTCGTTTTGTTACTTCTTTACTGTAATATTCGAACTTCTCTTGCATTATAACATATGCTTCAACATAAGTCCGAACTCTCGAATTTTGCAAAAGTTTTTTGGTTGTCCGTTTCTCGAAAAGAGACTCAACCCAAGCTGCTACCCCGATAAATGTCGGAAATGCCGCGACACCAATGATAATGTAAATAACTGCTAAAATTTCATCCATAATTCAGACCTCCAAACTAACTCTCAAAGCCCTGTCAATTTCCTTCATCTTCGTAGGCGGCACAACACCGAGTAGCCCTTTCAATCGTCTCTTATCGACCGTCCGCAAATGCTCAGCCAGCACAACAGAGGTTTGCTGTAGACCGCAATCAAGCGGCTTCAGCGTTACGTGAGTAGGTAAGGGCTTCTTTGTCATTACTGAGGTGATAGGACAGATAATAGTTGTAGGCGAGTAGTGATTTCCTACATCGTTCTGCACGATGACTACAGGGCGGAGACCGCCTTGTTCGCTCCCCACTACGGGAGACATATCACAGTAGTAGACTTGACCTCTTTTGATTTCCATAATATGTATTTTCCTTTCTGTTCCTCTCTTGGGAACATATATATTATACCATAAAATTTCGATTTTGTCAAGTAGTTTTTTGTGAATTTTTTGTGAACTTTCTCTTTGATGGAATTAGACGTAATACGTCTAACCACTGGATGTCAATAAACATCCAGGCCGTATCGTTCGGCATATTCATCGTCCACTTCGTGACAATATTTTACTTCTTCGTTGAACCAATCTTTGGCCGCCTCAATGGCATGAATTTTTGAGTAGTCCATTACCACGAAATATTCGCCATCTTCGTCCTGAAATAAATAGTAGCGTTCTTTAGTTTTATTAGCTTGCATATCAAATCACCTCCCCACACTCAGCCCGCAGGTCGCGGACATATTGTTCTGTTATGGCTTTCTGCAACTTTGTCAGCACGCACTCACCTGCCGAAATGCTCATGGGGCAGTCTGCACATTTGTTTTGACAACCGCACGCATTTGTGATATGTTGTTCGGCGGCTCTCAGTTCGTCAAGCATTTTACTCATACTATGTACCTCTCTTTCATTTTTATACATATATTATACCACAAATTTGTGAAATATCAAGTACAAAAGTGTGATAAATTTATGAAGTTTTCAAATGGTAAAGTTAGACGCAACACGTCTAATTCTTCCGACTTTTGTAAGTCGGAATATTTTTAACAATAAATCAAACTCATATTGGACCATTTCAAAATACTAATCTGATTCCAGATTCGACCAGCTTGTAAAGCTTCTTTTTTGGTACCTACGCGGCGACTCTTGTCGATATAGTAGATTCCTTCCGAGAACCACACACCGCAATTTCCCTCCAGTATTTTAATCAGCCGCATAGCCTCCCGCATATCCGAGGTTTCATACCCCCTCCGAGGCGACCTGATAGCCGGTTTTATATGTAATAGGGCGCCCGCATTTCAAAGTCAATCCGTCATTATTTCCGAGTTTGCGCAAGGTTCTGATGTTAATCATTTTTTATTCCTCCCTTTTGGTTATAACTTATTATACCATATAATTGTGACATAACAATATCGAAAATGTGACAAAAA
The DNA here is from genome assembly GCA_045605175.1 of Eubacteriales bacterium. Lineage (GTDB taxonomy): Bacteria > Bacillota > Clostridia > Oscillospirales > CAG-272 > UBA1740. The sequence continues at coordinate 9,356 of JAZUPL010000003.1, forward strand.
TATGAAAACTGAAAATCGTTGGAATTAGACGCGACACGTCTAATTCTCCCGCTTTCACAGGAGCCCTCAGCGGACATAGCCGCGTAGATAATCTACGCGGCGACGTCCATAGGCGGGGAAATTTACGAACCGAGGCTGGGCGTGATAGCCGCAGTAGCGGAAATAGCCCTCTTCGGGATGGTTGCTCCAGGCTGCCATACGGCACACACGACGTCCGTATGTGTAAGAGGTGTTACAGATGACTTCGCCTGTATAGGGGTTGTAGAAGGTGTGCATAGGGATGGGTCTGAAATGTGTCATAATTGTGAACTCCTTATGTAGTGATTCCCTTTCGGGTATGACTTATTATACCATATGGGTGTGGCTTTTTTGTGACAGAGGTGGTACGTTATTGGTAGATTTTTGTGAACTTTTTTTGAAGTTTAGGGTGGAAATTAGACGTAACACGTCTAACTTTCTCATTGAAAAAGAAGAGGGTTGCCCCTCTTCTCTCATAATCCCATACTCTCCAAGTCTTCCATAGCCTCAATGGCTTTTTTGTAGGCGGCTGCCGCCTTTTCAAGCGCCTTTCGGACTTTGGCTGCGTCAGCCAGGATTTCCTCAGCCTCTTCCGCTCTTCTCATCCTATCATCGCAAATTCTGTCAAGCGCATCAGAAGGATGGCTTTCGTAGGCTTCTTCGGCAAAACGCCAATATTGATTCGCAAGTTTAGCGACATTGGCGCAGGTAGTTTCGTCTTCGCGGGCTTTTTGTGCTTCGGCTTCGGTTTTGATATACACTTTTTTCAATTCGGTATAGGCGACTTCATAATTGAACATAAAATATCTTCCTTTCATTTCAAGAGGAAGAGGGGCAAGGTTTTGCCCCTCTTCGGTTTTTTGTTTAGCGGTCGAAAAATTCTTCCGTAGTGGGAAGATTTTCAAGGGTTTCAAGGATATAGCGGGTAATGGCTTTTGAGGCTTTCGGACGGACCTCTTCGGACCAGTAAAAAGATTGGATGTGAAGATGTCCGCGCTTTTTATCCTCTCGCAAGAAAGAGCCGCGCCCCGTGTATCCGTCTAAGAATTCGAGCCACTGCTCACGGGTAAAAACATAGCCCTGCGTTTCGGGTCTTTCGTGTGGGTTAACATTGGGGCAATAGATAATTAACTGACTTTTTGCGGCGGTTTCGACCTCACCGCAAGCCGTTTTAATTTCGCAGGTGTACCGCTTGCCGTAACTGCTCGCTGTAATATCAGCAACACCTTGCTTTTTTACTTTAGTAGCGGTTCTTTGGCTGATATAGGAGCGAGTACCAATTTCGAAAGCCTTTCCGAGGTTTCCGCTGTCGTCAGCGGAAAGAGTTTCCAAAAAGTCAAGAACGATTTTTGTAGTATTCATATGTATAAATTCCTTTCGTTTATAAAAAATATGTTGCCGTGTAGGTCTTTCCGTTCGTCTTTGCGTGCGGACAAGTCAACGCACCCGAAAAGCCTTTCACTATTTAATTTTCAATGTTCACCGCCTAAGGCGTACCGCCTGCCGTTGATCGGTTGCGGGATTTCTTTTTCCTTTCTTGTCCCTATTATACCACTTTTTTAGCATATTGTCAAGAGGTTTTGTGGCAAAAAGTAGGCAAATTTGTGTCAAAATTGTAACAAATTTTTCTGGATATTTATGCACTGTTTTTGCATAAAGGGGGCGTATGTTTACAAATATTCACTTTTTTGTGAATAATTATGCACGCGGGTCTGGAATCAAAGTCCCACGAAATAAAAATTTCAACCTATAACCTACGAAATAAAAATTTCAAACCACCACCGGGGGTATAAAAATAAAATCCGAAAATTTGACTTTCTCCCAAAATTTGAGTATAATATATATATGAGGAGACGAAGAGTCCCCTCGTATACGTTATTACATATATATATGGAGTACATAAAAATGAATTATAAAAATAGATTACGACTTGATTTTTCGTTGAAT
>JAZUPL010000004.1:0-6655 GCA_045605175.1 Eubacteriales bacterium
ATCAAGCTCAAGGCAACCGAGAACTCTAACAATCGTGAGTTGCCCTCTTGTTGTGCCCGTTATCTTGCGGGTACCCTGACCGAGGAAGAGAAGACCAACGACTACTCCCAGGTTGACATTATGATTGGCAATCGTAACAAAGCTGCTTACGAAACCACTAATGTTAAGGTGACCTACGACTATTTCCCCGAGGGTGATTCTTACGCTTGGTCTAAGTGTATCGATGCAATTAACAGTGAGGTTCTTGGCGGTTCTTCGGGACGTGCCGACATTTACTGCAACTTCGTTTACGATATGGTTACCACCTCGCTCAACAATTCCTTCGCAAACCTCTATTCCCAAAAGCGCGGAACTAACTACTTCGAGTTCACCAAGAACGGCTTTAAGGATACGGGTGTAGGCTACATGTTCGAGTACATGAGATCTCTGACCCTCTCCAAGTTCAAGATGTACTGTCTCTCCAGTGACTATTTCACTGATATGGTTCGCGCATTCTTCATCGTTCCCGTAAACGTAACACTTCTCCAGTCTATCACGGTAGATCCCGAGTGTGACGCTCCTAATTACAATCCCGATGCCGCTACCAAGTACAACAGCGACCGTACAGGTGACGGCGAGTTTGATATCGACGACTTCTACAACCTTGTATGGGACGGTCAGTGGAACTACTCCATCCTTGCAGATTTCAGTAGAGCAATTCACCAGTCCTCCGGTGTTTCCACCGGTGACAACACCGATAAAAACGGTAACCTTTCTGGTACCATAGGCTTCGCTGTATCTACAAGTTCAGGTCTTTCTGCATCCGGTATGCTTTACACCACTTCGGTTGTTATTATTAATCGTGACTGGGATATCTCTGCACAGGACTACAAGTATGAGTATCCTGTAGAAAACCCCGAGCTTTTAGATTTCTGTGATGCAATAACCAGCCTCTTCTCCAACAACAGAGGTGTTATAACCGTTAACAACGCTGCTGAGCAGTGTATGGGTTACGGTCCTGACGCGCTTCAGGCTATTCGTAACCAGTTCGCTTCGAACAAGGTTCTCTTTGGTGGCGTTATCTGTCTTGGCTCTCTTGAGTACGATGAGTACAAGACCATGAACCAGGGCGACGGTAACACCGGTTACGGTATCGTTCCCGTTCCTCTTTACAGAGCGGTTAATCCCGAAACAAACGAGCCTGACAGATATCTCACCCAGATTCACAACCTCGGTCGTATCGGCGCTATCTCTTCCACTACCGAGAAGTTCAGCCAATGCTCTGCATTCCTTGACTATCAGTCGCTCAACTCTACTGATATTCTTGACGAGTACTACAACTACAAGCTTTCCTTCGACGTAGCAGGCGGTGATAGCAAGAACACCGAGATGCTTCAGTACATCCGTTACAATGTTCGTTCTTCCTTTGATAAGGCGTTCGAGGACGCTATCGGTGTGAAGTTCATCAATGTTGACCCCCTCTCCAACGAGAACAAGTGGCACAACATGATAATGAAGGCTAACTTCATCTTCGACCGTACCTCGATGGCTACCAAGTATGCCGACCTTGCTGGCACTAAGCAGAGCTACCTAAAGGACCTCTATGATCAGTACGGAGATCTTCCTAACTAATAGGAATTTATAAAATACATAGTATTTCTTTTCCCCGAGTGATTTCACTCGGGGAATTTTTGTTTAGGTGTAATTTTGCCTCGCTTTATCTATGCGCTTGCAGCCCCAAAAGCAGAGAAAACGCTTAAAAGAGTAAGGAAGATATACACTTAAATAGAAGCAAACGGCTTGACTTTTGTCGGGGATTTATTTATACTATTATAGGATAAAGATTTTTATTGATAAGTGTAATTTATATTATCTATATCACTTTGTTGGAGAAGAAAATGACTAAGAGAATAATCCTTGCATCAAAGTCACCGAGAAGAAAGGAACTGCTCGGCGAACTGTTTGAGAAATTTGATATAATAACCTCAGAGGTAGATGAAAGTCTGCCCGAGGGCGTTCACCCCTCGGTAGGGGTAGAAATGCTCGCTATTCGTAAGGGGGCGGCTGTTAAAGATATGCTGGACGACGAATGTCTTATCATATCTTCGGACACCTTGGTGGAACTTGACGGAGTTGCTCTCGGCAAGCCTGAGGATAGCATAGAGGCGGGGAAAATGCTGCGCGCCTTGTCTGGCAGAGGGCATAACGTGCATACGGGCGTGGCTGTGCATTACCAAGGCAGAGTTTTTAGCGGAGTTGACACGACAGAGGTATTTTTCCGTCCTTTGGGCGAGGAAGAAATTGAGGAATACATAGCTACGGGTGAACCTATGGACAAGGCGGGAGCCTATGGCATACAGGGGGGAGCAGGGAAGTTTGTCACCCACTACGAGGGCGACTTTGACACCGTGGTGGGAATGTCAATGCGCCTTTTGAAAGAACTTTTAGAGAGGGCGCAAAATTGACGAAAAAGGAAAAAAGAGAACGTCTTGCTACAATTGTCGATAGGTTAAAGGAAATTTATCCCTCTGCCGAGTGCGCCCTAAAATACGAAGGCTCGCCTTGGCGACTTTTGGTAATGGGGAGGCTCTCTGCTCAGTGTACCGACGCAAGGGTTAATATAGTATGCGAAGAACTTTTTGAGAGGTTTCCCACAGCAGAAAGCATGGCATACGGCGACCTAAGTGAAATAGAGAGAATAGTAAAGCCCTGTGGACTGTACCGTATGAAGGCGGCAAATATCCAAGATGCCTCAAGAATGTTAGTCGAGGAGTTCGGTGGAGAGCTTCCCTCGGATATGGATAGTCTTTTACGTTTTCCCGGGGTTGGGCGAAAGATTGCAAATCTGCTTTTAGGCGATATATTTGGTTTGCCTGCGGTGGTCTGTGACACGCACTGTATAAGAATATGCGGAAGACTCGGAATGTACCCCGAAAAACTCAAAGACCCTGTGAAAATTGAGAAAATACTCACCGAACTCATTGACGGGGAAGAGGGCTCGGACTTCTGCCACCGAATAGTTTGGTTTGGCAGAGAGGTTTGCACTGCGCGTGGTCCACGGTGCGAAGAATGTCCGCTTCGTGACCTTTGTGAAAAGCGGAGGAAAGACGGTGGAAAATAAACCGAGGATAAAAATGCCCATTGTCGTCGAGGGAAAATATGACAAAAACATATTAAAGCAACTGTTTGATGCCACTGTTATTTCGGTGGACGGTTTTGGAATATTTAACTCAAAAGAAAAACAGGCACTGCTTCGCAGAATAAGCACAGATGGAATTATCATATTGACCGACTCTGACGGTGGAGGCAAGCAGATTCGCTCGTTTTTGCTCGGCATAATACCAAAAGAGAGGGTTTTTAACGCATATATTCCCAAAATAGAGGGCAAGGAAAGACGCAAGAAATCCCCCTCGGCAGCAGGACTTTTAGGTGTTGAGGGAATGGATAGGGAAGTGCTTATGCATACGCTCTCGCCTTTTATCGAAGTGGGGGAGGGTGTCAAATTATCGAGCCAAACCGCGCGCAAAATGATAACAAAAGTTGACTTTTTTAACGACGGGCTTGCAGGAAGTTACGGAGCGACGGAGCGACGCGCAAGGCTTGCCGAATACTTTCGCCTACCCCCTGACATGACGGCAAACGCACTTTGCGAGGCGTTAAACATAGTTGCCGACTACGAGTCTTATAAAGAGGCGGTAAATAGGATAAACGAGGATTATCGGTTATAGTCTGTTTAGATAGGTAAAATCTGCACAAATTAAAAACTTATAAAACTTTGTTTTAACTCTTTACTTTTCTATAAAATTGTGCTATAATCATACCTTGAGAGCAAACTCTCAATTTATGTTGTTTAATAAATTTTTTATATTGGAGGAAAACCATGATAGAAAGAAAGAAAATTTCTATGGACGGTAACACTTCTGCGGCGCACGTTTCCTATGCGTTCACAGAGGTTGCTGCTATCTATCCTATCACCCCTTCCAGCCCTATGGCTGAAGTAACAGACACTTGGTCTGCGTCTAACAAGAACATCTTTGGCGAGCCTGCGAAGAACATCTTCGGCGAGAACGTTAAGGTTGTAGAGATGCAGTCCGAGGCAGGAGCAGCAGGTGCTGTTCACGGTTCTCTTGCGGCAGGTGCTCTTACTACCACCTATACCGCATCTCAGGGACTTCTTCTTATGATCCCTAATATGTATAAGATTGCCGGAGAACTTCTTCCCTGCGTTATCCACGTATCCGCAAGATGCGTAGCATCCCACGCACTTAACATCTTCGGTGATCACTCCGATGTATATGCTTGCCGTCAGACCGGCTTTGCTATGCTCGCAGAGACCAACGCGCAGGAGATTATGGACCTTGGTGCGGTTGCTCACCTTGCTACTATCAAGGGCAGAGTTCCCTTCCTTAACTTCTTCGACGGCTTCAGAACCTCTCACGAGATTCAAAAGGTTGCCGCTTGGGATTACAAGGACCTTGCAGAAATGGTTGACTTTGATGCAGTACAGGCATTCCGTGACAGAGCACTCAACCCCGAACACCCCGTTCTTCGTGGCTCGGCTGAGAACGGCGACATCTTCTTCCAGCACAGAGAGGCGTGCAACCCCTACTATGATGCTCTTCCCGCAATTGTCGAGGAGTATATGGACAAGGTTAACGCAAAGATAGGCACCAACTACAAACTCTTCAACTACTACGGCGCACCCGACGCAGAGCGTGTAATCATCGCTATGGGCTCGGTTTGTGACGCTATTGAGGAAGTTATCGACTACATGAACGCAAACGGCGAGAAGGTCGGTCTTGTTAAGGTTCGTCTTTACAGACCCTTCGTTGCCGAGAAGCTCAACGAGGCTATTCCCGCTACTGCAAAGATTGTTTCGGTTCTTGACAGAACCAAGGAGCCCGGCGCTCTTGGCGAGCCCCTTTATCTCGACGTTGTTACCGCTCTTGCAGAGTGTGGCAGACAGATTAAGGTTATCGGCGGCAGATACGGTCTTGGCTCTAAGGACACCACTCCCGCTTCTGTATTTGCTATCTATGCAAATATGGCTAAGGAAACTCCCAAGAACCACTTCACCGTTGGTATCGTAGATGACCTTACCGGTCTTTCTCTTCCCGAACAGTCCGCTCCCGATACTGCTCCCACCGATATGATCCAGTGCAAGTTCTGGGGTCTTGGCGGTGACGGTACGGTTGGCGCAAACAAGAACTCTATCAAGATTATCGGTGACCACACCGACAAGTATATTCAGGCATACTTCCAGTATGACTCCAAGAAGACCGGTGGTATTACCATTTCTCACCTTCGTTTTGGTGATAGCCCCATTAAGTCTACTTACTATATCAACAAGGCAGATTGCGTTGCTTGCCACAACAACGCATTCCTTACCAAGTATGATATGATAAGCGACGTTAAGCCCGGCGGTACATTCCTTCTTGACTGTCCTTGGACTGTCGAGGAGTTGGATGCTCACCTCCCCGCATCTGTCAAGACCTATATCGCTAAGAACAACATCAAGTTCTATATCATCAACGCTACCAAGATTGCTATCGACCTCGGTAACGCAAAGGTTAAGAACACCGTTCTTCAGTCTGCATTCTTCGCTCTTGCAAAGATTCTTCCTGCAGAGGAAGCGATAGAGTATATGAAGAAGGCTGCATACAAGTCCTACATCAAGAAGGGACAGGCTATCGTTGACCTTAACTACGCCGCTATTGACGCAGGTAAGGACGCACTTGTAGCTGTAAATGTTCCTGCAGAGTGGGCAAATGCCGGTGAAACTGCTCCCGAGGCTAAGTTCGAGGGCACAAGAGCCGATCTTATCGACTTCGTTAACGACATCGTTGTTCCCGTTGGCGGTATGAAGGGTGACTCGCTCACCGTTGGCGCGTTTGCAAAGTATGCAGACGGTACCTTCCCCCAGGGATCTTCCGCATTCGAGAAGCGCGGCGTTGCCGTAACCGTTCCCCAGTGGAATCCCGAGCACTGTGTTCAGTGTAACAACTGTGCTTTCGTATGTCCTCACGCTTGTATCCGTCCCTTCGCTATGACCGAGGAGGAGGCTGCAGCAGCACCCGAGGTAACCAAGTTCGCAGCAAAGCCTGTTATCAAGACCAACTACAAGTTCACTATGGCGGTTTCTCCCCTTGACTGTATGGGTTGTACTCTTTGCGTAAAGGCTTGCCCTGTAAACTCCAATCCCAAGCTTGGCACTGCTATCGAGATGAAGCCTATCGCTACTCAGTACGAGCAGCAGGCTGCTTACGACTACGCAGTTGCAAACGTATCCGAGAAGACCGAGCTTATCGCTCCTACCATCAAGGGTAGCCAGTTCAAGCAGCCCCTTCTTGAGTACTCGGGCTCCTGCGCAGGCTGTGCAGAGACCTCTTACGCTCGTATCATCACCCAGCTCTTCGGTGAGAGAATGTATATCTCCAACGCTACCGGTTGTTCTTCTATCTGGGGCGGTTCCGCACCTGCTACTCCTTACACCGTAAATAACGAAACCGGCAGAGGTCCCGCTTGGGCTAACTCGCTCTTCGAGGATAACGCTGAGCACGGTCTCGGTATGCACATCGGTCAGAAGGCTATCCGTGAGAAGCTCATCGCAAAGGTTCGCGCACTTGAGACTCCTTGTGAGGAGTGCAAGGGCATCGTTGACAACTACCTCAACACC
>JAZUPL010000005.1:0-15971 GCA_045605175.1 Eubacteriales bacterium
TGTTACCACCTGTTTTATATGTAAATTTCTTGATGAAAGTGCTGTAAAAATGCTTGGTTTTATAAGCGCTCGTCTTGGTTTGATGCCATAAATAAAATACGAAACGGTTGATTTCGAACGTTATCTACACTATCAACCAAAAATAGACATAATTATCATCCACACCATTATAACATAGTAATATATAAAATACAAGTCATTTTAGATAAATGCTTGTTTTTTGTCACGGATTTTCAAATTCTGCAGGTTAAATAAATTATTTTGTTGCAAAATGGAAAGGTTTGTGTGCATAATTTGTGGTTTTCTTCCATTTTTCTCCAAATTTCAGACGCCGCTGTTTTGTGCGAAAAATGACCCCGGGGGAACGCAACCATTTCCAAAAGTTCTGGGAGAATGCCACCCGCGGCAAAGCAAAAAGCATACCCAACCGGGGATAAAATAAAAAATAGCAACTCAACCGGGTTGCTATTTTTTGGCGGAGATGAAGAGATTTGAACTCTTGCGCCGATTGCTCGACCTACACCCTTAGCAGGGGCGCCTCTTCACCACTTGAGTACATCTCCGTATGGTGAAGTCATTGCTTTTCGCGACTTGCCATAATAGTATATCAAATGAAAAGCGAAAAGTCAAGAGTTTTTTGTAAAATATGAAAAGGAAAATTTCGAAGGCAATAATCTATAAAGCAAAATCTTAAAGGCCGACCTTTTGTCACGACAAAGCAGACCTTGGTATAAGCGATAGACTTATCGTAGAAGGTTGGGGGCGAAAACAAATAGATTTAGGTATCAAGTAGCCTCCAGCCTACTCTCCTAAAATCCTTATGACGGTTGCCGCCACTTGGGGTGGGTAACTCATCATCACCTGACCGCCGTATGTCACCTCGATTTTGTCGCCTACGGAGAGGTCGGAAACACTCACCCTCTCGCCCTTTGCATTTAGGAACACGGCAGACGAATATATGATATGATATATCCCCTCGGCATATTCGCCCTCGGTTACGTCAATTTCAATTTTGTCGCTTATCCCTAAAACCACACCACGCATTGTAAAATCGTCCCTTGTTTGAGATGCGCAACCTCCAAGAGAAAATACGGTAGGTATAAGAAGAGTACAAATAGTTGCACATAATATCTTTTTCAAAACATTTTTATTCATAACATTTCTTTCATTATTGGATTTATTCATAGGATCAAAAGGAATCGTACAAGTCCGAAGAGAAAACTGCACCTCTACCCAAAGAGCGTTATCCCGACACAAAAGCACTGCAATTAAATAACGAACTCCCTACAATTATTTTATTACAAAAGACTACAAATGTCAACAAAATAATCAATTGTTCTTAATTGGTTGCAAAGAAGAATGTTTTGTGCTATAATATTGGTAAAGTGTATATTTTGCTCGTTGACATTGATTTGAGCGTTGACGGAATTATGCACATCGCTTTTGTGTGCACTATCCTGTATTTTATGTAAAAATTCAATGATAAACCACAAAAAAGCGATTAAATTCTTGTACTTTTTGGAAAATACAGGGAGAGATTTTTGTTTATAGTAATATGGTTTTAGAAACAAATAAGTTCATATTATTATATTTAAATGGAATTTTAGAATATGTATGGAGGCATTTATGAATATAGGTGTACTTGGCGCAGGAACTTGGGGTACAGCCCTCGCAGCCCTGCTTGCTCGAAATAATCATAAAGTAACACTCTGGTCCGCGGTGGGCAAGGAGATAGACACCCTGCAAGCAGAGGGCGTGCATAAAAATCTACCAAACGCCGTCCTGCCTAAAGAAATAATATATACAAAATCCGAAGAGGAAGTAGCCAAGGACAAGGATATGCTACTCTTTGTTGTGGCGAGCGAATATATGCGTTCTACGGCAAAGCGAATTGCGGGATATGTTGAAAACGGTTGTATGTTAGTTAGTGCAACGAAGGGCATAGAGAGTGGGACGCTTAAAACCATGAGCGAGATAATCGACGATGAGATGCAGGCAAGTGGGAGAAAAACAGAGTATTCTCTTGCGGCTATTTCGGGACCAACCCACGCCGAGGAGGTTGCAGTAGGGCTTCCTACATCCTGTGTTGCCGCATCAAACGACGAGGGGGTAGCCTTCAGAATTGCCGAGGCGTTTTCAAACACCTGCATGAGGGTTTACACCAATACAGATGTTTTGGGTGTCGAGATCGCCGGAGCACTAAAAAATATTATAGCCATTGCATCTGGAATAAATAGAGGTATGGGCTTTGGTGATAACAGTCAGGCTATGCTTATAACTCGAGGTATTGCCGAGATGAACAGAATGGGACAGGCGCTCGGATGCCGCCGCCGCACCTTTATGGGGCTTGCAGGAGTTGGTGACCTGATAGTAACCTGCACCTCAATGCACTCTCGAAACAATCGTTGTGGCATATTGATAGGGCAGGGATACACCTACCCAGAAGCGGCGGAAAAAATAGGAATGGTTGTCGAGGGATACTACGCGCTCGAGGCGGCTATGCAGCTGTCGAAAAAGTACGGTGTTGAACTTCCTATAACCGAGGCGGTGTACAATGTTATTATGCGAGGCATGACTCCAAAGGAGGCTATGGTATCGCTTATGACACGTGAACTCAGGAGCGAACTTGAATAAAATTTCCAAGTGGCTTTGTGCTAATTAGTATGACTTTAAGTATTCAAGGCTTGTCATACTATGTTTTAAGTCATTAAAATCGAATAGATAAAGCGATAGAGCAGGGGAAAGGTTTGCCCCTGCTCTTTTCTTGCACCCACCCCCCGTGTTAAGTTATTCGTCGCACAGCGAGAAACAATGTAAATAATTGTTTTCATTGGTTTATAGGATTATAATACTACGGAGAAATATACCTCGGTGGGGCTGGCATTTATATTGACATCTTTATTTATGTTTGTATTTTCGCCTTCGCTTTTTTTGCAAACAGACAAAAATAATCAAGCAAATGTCCCGTTATGCATTAATTAAAAAACGCTTCTATTAATAAATTACTCTCGGGGTTTTCGGGGTTGAGATTTAACTTGAATTTATGCTAATTGTACAAATTTCTTGGAAGAAAGGATTACAAATCTGTCGCTCATTTGCTAAAATGTTTCAATATTTATATTGACTTTAAAAAGTAAATGTGCTATATTATTTTTTAGATTTTTTGCGGTGACTACACATAATCTTTTCTGTTTGCTCTCTTGCAGTTATGCTTATTGTTAAACAACAGCAATGCTTAACACGAAAAGCGCCGAAATATCAATTTATTATACTTTTACATATAAATTTAAGTCGAAGGGGATAGAAAAATGATTTTTGGAAGACATGTTAACAAATATTATTTGAAATATTTGCCATACTACATTGTGGGTATTTTGTCGCTGCTGCTTGTTGACGTATTCTTCCTGCGAATACCCGAGCTTTACCGCATGTTGCTCGATGGTATAGAATATGGGGAGGTGCTGGTCGACGGTGTAGTACGCAAATTTGACCTTTCTCTTATTCTTGAGGTTATCTCCCCTGCTATGCTTATATGTGCGCTCATTATCATTGTTGGTAGATTCTTGTGGAGAGTATCGCTCTATGGTGCCGCTCTAAAGGTCGAGACCGACATCCGTCGACAGCTCTTTGACCATGCGAGAGGCCTGTCCAGACAGTTCTATCACGAGAACAAGGTTGGAAACCTGATGGCGCTCTTTACCAATGACACCGAGACTATACAGCAGTCCTTTGGTGACGGCGTGCTTATGTGCTTTGACGCACTTTTGCTTGGTGCTCTTTCCATAGGTAAAATGATAAATATGAACCTTTGGCTCACCCTTTTGTCACTTGTTCCCATGGTTCTTATGTTTATCACAGGTAAGCTTGTTGGTAAATACATGACTGCCAAGTGGAGAATTAGACAGGAGGCATACTCCGAATTGTCGGATTTCTCGCAGGAGAGTTTTTCGGGAATAGCCGTAATAAAGGCCTTTGTAAAGGAATTCCGCGAGCTCTGGGAATTTAAAAAGATAAACCAGAAAAACGAGGACGCCAATGTAGAGTTTACCAAGGCTTCCACCACACTGCATATTCTTATAACCCTCTTTATCGAGACCGTTATTTCCATAATTTTGGGTTATGGTGGATACCTTGTATATAGCGGAGTGTTTACAGGTGGACAGCTTATCGAGTTTATGGGTTATTTCAGCTCTGTTGTTTGGCCTGTTATGGCGGTTTCCCGTCTTATTGACATGGGCTCAAGAGGTAATGCTTCCTTGGCTCGTGTAAACGAATTTCTTGACACGCCCCCCGATGTTGTGGACAGAGAGGGCGCAGAAGAGCTTACAGACGTTAAAGGTGAGATTGAAATTTGCAACCTTTCGTTTACATATCCCGGTTCTCGTGGCGAGTCCTTGTCTAATATCTCACTCCACATTCGCCCGGGTGAAAATATTGCAATTATAGGAAAAACAGGCGCTGGAAAGACAACCTTTGTGGACCTTCTTGCAAGGGTTTATAACATCCCCGACGGTACTATTTTCATAGACGGAAAGGATATAAACTCGCTCACCATTGCCTCGGTGCGTGAGGCTATTGCCTATGTACCCCAGGACAACTTCCTCTTTAGCACCGACATTCGTGACAATATCGCCTTTTCCAGTGATGTTATTGATGACGATAAGGTTATCGAGGCAGCCGAGATGGCGGCGGTCCATGACAATATTATCGAGTTTACCGACGGTTATCACACACGACTTGGTGAGCGTGGTGTTACCGTTTCGGGTGGACAAAAGCAGCGTATTGCGATAGCTCGTGCGCTACTCAAGGATGCTCCTATTCTTATCCTCGATGACTCTGTCAGCGCCGTTGACACGGCTACCGAGAAAACTATACTTTCTAACCTTGCAAAGTACAGGAAAAATCGCACCACATTCCTTATCGCGCACCGTGTGTCCGTGGTTGAGGCGATGGACAGAATTATATACATGGAAGAGGGCCGTGTTTTAGACTTCGGCACTCATGACGAGCTTATGGAAAGGTGCGAGCAATATCGCAAGACTGTTGAGCTACAAAAACTTGATGACGAGGAGGGCTTGTAATATGCAGACGGTTTACGAACTTTATCCCATCTTGGTTATCGGTGCAATAATCGGCGTTGTTTCTATTGTATTTATTGTAGCTTATTTGTTTATGAAAGACAAAAAGTCCGCTCTTGGCTTTGATAGAAACATGAAGGACTCGGAGATATTCCTTCGAATTGTCTCCTACGCCAAGCCCCACGCAAAGAGCTTGCTCGTGGTGGTGTTCCTTCTTATGCTGTCGATTGCATACAGCGTAATTTCGCCCTACCTTACAGGAACGATTTATGCACTTTTTGAAGCTGAAGCAGGCTTTGAATTGAGCGAGCTTATCTCCAAGGTTATAATCTATATTTCAATTCTTATTGTGTCGCTTATCTCCACCTATTTCCAGGCGATAATTCTCCAAAGGGTAGGCCAGCAGATACTATCCAAGCTCCGTGAGGATACCTTCAGTCATATCGAGAAGCTCTCTCACTCCCAGCTTCATTCCACCCACGTAGGTACGCTTGTAACAAGAGTTACCAGTGATACCAACTCTATAAGTTCTATGGCGACAGGTGTGCTTATCGACCTGTTCAAAAACCTCTTTAAGATAGTGGGCATTTTGGCAGCGATGCTGGTATTAAACTATATGCTCACCCTTATGGTGCTTTGCTTTGTACCCTTCACCGTACTTTTCACCATCATCTTCCGCAAGTTCTCCCGTCGTGCCTATCGACGTGTTCGTGATGATAGATCCGACCTAAATGCCTTCCTCTCCGAGAACCTCTCGGGTATAAAGGTCACCCAGCTCTTTGGCAAAGAGGATAGAAAGATGGGCGAGTTTATCGAGAAAAACGATGCTCTTGGCAAGTCCAAGGGACACCAGATATTTGTCTTTGGTATATTCAGACCGCTTATATACATGCTCTATGTTAGCTGTATACTCTGCCTGTTCTACCTTGGTGGACGTGGATATTTGGACAACATAACCTTCCTTGGACAGACTGTTTCCTCGGCGGTTATAGTTTCCTTCTATATGTATATCAACGAGTTCTTCAACCCTATCCAGAGCCTTGCAGACCAGTTTAACCACCTGCAAGCCGCCTTCGCCTCGGCAGAGAAGATATTCACTCTTCTTGACACAGAGCCCGAGGTGCAGGATAGCGAGGATGCGATAGAACTTGACACGGTACGGGGTGAAATCGAATTTCGTAACGTTTGGTTTGCATACAAAGAGGGTGAATGGGTGCTCCGCGATGTGTCCTTTAAGGTCGAGGCGGGGCAGACTGTTGCCTTTGTCGGCTCTACCGGCTCTGGCAAGACCACCATTCTCTCACTTCTGTGTCGCAACTATGACATACAACAGGGCGAGATACTTGTTGACGGAATTGATATAAGGAAGATAAGGATTTCTTCTCTTCGCCGTCACTTTGGTCAGATGCTCCAGGACGTGTTCCTTTTCTCCGGTACGATTAGAAGTAATATTGTCCTTAGAGAAGATAGGTTCACAGATGAAGAAATTCACGAGGCTTGCCACTACGTCAATGCCGACAGCTTTATTGACAAGCTGCCGAAGGGACTTGACGAGGAGGTAAGAGAGCGTGGAAATAACTTCTCTGTTGGGCAAAGACAGCTCCTTTCCTTTGTCAGGACCGTAATACACAAGCCTGCTATTATGATACTCGACGAGGCGACAGCAAACATCGATACCGAGACCGAGATTCTTATCCAAGATTCGCTCGAGAAGATGATGAACATCGGCACTATGCTGATAGTTGCTCACCGTCTGTCCACGATTCAGCACTCAGACAAGATAATAGTCCTCTCGCACGGACAGATTATCGAAGAGGGCAACCACGCAGAACTGCTTGCCGCCCGTGGTAAATACTACGGACTCTATATGCTCCAGTTTGAAAAAGAGAGAATAAGCGAAGGCTTGTAAGCCCGACGCAAAGCGAGGGCGCTTTGCAAGTGAAGTTATCTACGATAGTGAAGTTTGCTTTGCAAGTGAAGTTATCTACGATAGTGAAGTTTGCTATGCAAGTGAAGTTATCTATGATAGTGAAGTTTGCTATGCAAGTGAAACTATTAAATCCTGCTATGCGGGGTTAGATTTAAGATGATTTTACTTAAGAAAAACTCGCAATACCTAAACTTTGTTTAAGTACAACACATTACCCAAAAAATCTCCACTTCGGTGGAGATTTTTTTATACCTTTTCGAATATATTTTATACCTTTTGCTATTTACTTTTGCCATCATTTATGATACAATATTAGGTGGGCAAAAATCCGGTGTTGTACTATTATTGCTAAATGGAGGGATATATGAGAATTGATAAATTCCTCTCGGATATGGGGATAGCAACCAGACGTGAAAGTGCCGAGGCGGCAAAGAGGGGACAAATCCTTGTCGATGGCGTGGCGGTAAAAAAAGCGTCGGTTCACATTGATCCACAAAAGGCGCACATTCTCTACCGTGGCGAGGAGATAGTATATACCCGTTTTACCTACGTTATGTTAAACAAGCCCGAGGGGTATGTTAGCGCTACCGAGGATTCTTCGCTTCCCGTGGTCACCGAACTGTTGCCTGAGCAACTTCGCCGTCGTGAACTCTTTCCCGTTGGCAGACTTGACAGGGATACGGTAGGGCTTATGATACTTACAAACGACGGCGCACTCGCACACAGTCTGCTCTCTCCCCGTCACCACGTGGCAAAGGAGTACAGATTTTCCTCGGCAGAGCCTATGGCACAGGGAGTTGAAGACACCTTCCGTGACGGGGTCATTCTTGCCGACGGATATGAGTGCAAAAGTGCCAAAATTGAACTCGATGAGGACCGCGCGGGCGGAGTGATAACCCTCACCGAGGGCAAATATCACCAAATCAAAAGAATGGTGGCATCTACCTCTAATAGAGTAACCTTCCTCGAACGAATAAGTTTTGCAGGCATTCCCCTTGACAGGGCGCTTGCAAGAGGAGAATGGAGATACCTTACAGACGGCGAGGTAGAGTTGCTTCGCTCTATGGCAAACCCCGACGAGGACTAATATTGTTATTTAATCAAAAGGAGAATATAAATGGATCTTTTTAAGACACTCGCCCAAGAATTCGGAATTAAAGAAGAACAGGTCGAGGCAACCGTCGCACTTATCGACGAGGGCAACACTATACCCTTTATCTCCAGATATCGTAAGGAGGTAACAGGCAGCCTTGATGACGCTACTCTTCGTGACCTCTTTGACAGACTCCAATATCTTCGTAATTTGGAGGAGAGAAGAGTACAGATATCCGGCATCATAGAGGAGCAGGGCAAACTCACTCCCGAGATTACCTTTGCGCTTAACAATGCCAAAACCTTGGTAGAACTTGAGGACATATACCGTCCCTTCAAGCCCAAGAGAACAACCCGTGCTTCGATAGCAAGAGCAAAAGGGCTTGAGCCTCTTGCCCAGTACATTATGGAGCAAAGAGATGCGTACGAGCCCTCTATCGAGGAGTACGCAGAGCAGTTTATAAGTGCGGAAGAGGGCAAGGAAGTGCCTGATGCGGCAGCGGCTCTTCAGGGCGCGTCTGACATTATCGCCGAGGATATTTCCAACGATGCCGAGATAAGAAAAATGCTCCGTGAGTTCACTATGGCAAATGGCGCACTTACTACCAAGGGTACAACCGAGGAAACCTCTGTCTATGAGAACTATTATAATTTCTCCGAGCCTATCAAAAAACTTAAAGGACACCGTGTCCTTGCTATAAACCGTGGTGAGAAGGAGGACTTCCTCAAGGTCAGCGTCACTCTTCCGGAGGAGGACGGTATTGCACAGATAGTATCCCGTGTCATAACAAACAAGCAGTCCCCCGCGCTCCCAAGGCTTATGGACACCATTCGTGACGCCTATGATAGACTCTTGTTCCCCGCTATTGAGAGGGAGGTGCGCACCACGCTCTTTGACGATGCTTGCGAGGGCGCGCTTAAGGTGTTCGCAGAAAACCTGCGTAATCTTCTTCTTGCATCCCCCCTTAAGGGCAAGACGGTTCTTGGCTATGACCCCGGTTACGGTCACGGATGTAAACTTGCCGTTGTTGACAAGACTGGTAAGGTGCTTGACACCGCGGTAATTTATCCCTTCCGTTCAAAGGGCAAGGACAACGAGGACGACCTTAACCGTTCCAAGATGGTTGTTCTTCGCCTTATAGTTAAGCACAATGTTGACGTAATTTCCATAGGTAATGGCACTGCTTCCCGCGAGTCCGAGAAGTTTATTGCAGACCGAGTTATCAGGGACCCCGCCTGCCCCAAGGGTGTCAAGTACACTATTGTTTCCGAGGCAGGAGCGTCGGTTTATTCGGCATCCAAACTTGCCACCGAGGAGTTCCCCGAGTTTGACGTTATGCAAAGAAGTGCGGTATCTATTGCCCGCCGTTTGCAGGACCCCCTTGCCGAACTCGTTAAAATCGAGCCGAAGGCAATAGGCGTCGGTCAGTATCAGCACGATATGAAGCAAAACAGACTTACCGAGGCTCTTGGTGGTGTGGTAGAGGACTGTGTAAACGGTGTTGGTGTTGACCTCAATACCGCGTCCTATTCGCTTCTCTCCTATGTTTCGGGCATCAATGCCACAGCCGCAAAGAATATAGTTAAGTACAGAGAAGAATACGGCGAGTTCAAGACTATTCGCCAACTTCTCAAGGTTCCCAAGATTGGCGAAAAAGCGTTTACCCAGTGTGCAGGCTTCCTTCGTATCCCCGGCGGCAAGGATATTCTTGACAACACCGGTGTTCACCCCGAGTCCTACCTGATTGCCGAGGAACTTCTCCGTCGCTTCGACTTCACCCTTGAGGATGTAAAGAGCGGAAATCTTCCCCTTCTTCGCTTCAAGGCAGAGAAGTACGGCATAGCAAAACTCGCAGGCGAACTTGGTTGTGGCGAGCCTACTCTTGAGGATATTATCTCCGAACTTGAAAAGCCCGGCAGAGATATTCGTGACGATGCTCCCGCGCCCATTCTTTCCACCGACATTCTTGAGATTACCGACCTTCACGCCGACATGCAGGTGACAGGTACTGTGCGTAACGTTGCCGACTTTGGTTGCTTCGTTGACATTGGCGTTCACCACGACGGACTTCTTCACATTTCCGAGATGTCCGACAGATACATCAAGCACCCCTCCGACCTCTTTGCGGTGGGTGACGTGATCGAGGTTCGAATCAAGGATGTTGACCTTAAGCGTAACCGCATTTCGCTCTCAAGGAAGGGCATGAACACCCAGAAAAAGTAATTTTCTTCGCGGTTTGGGGTGCTGAAGGTTTTCAGAGCGACCTCTAAACCTAAAATATCCCTCTGTTTGAGCAAAACATAATAACCGATATAGTATTGGCGAGCGTGAGCAATTGCGCTCGCCTTTTTTCGACGCCTAAAAGCGAAAAAATAATAGTTAAAATAATATTTTAATAAAAAAAATAAAAAAGTTTTATGAATGTTAACAAAAAACAAAAAAATTGTGCTATACTTAAAGATGTGTAATTATGCAATTTTAGTTTTAGGAGGGAAAAGGCTTGTTCGGATACGTAAAACCCGTTGCACGTGAACTTAAGGTCAAGGAATACGAGTTCTACAAGGCGACATATTGTGGAATATGCCGTGCTATGAAAAAGCACACGGGCGCTTTATCAAATGTTATGCTCTCCTACGACAGCGTCTTTCTCGCTCTTGTACGTATGGCGTACATCGAGGACGACGAACTTGGCTCGTCCCAGTGCCGTTGCATAGCCCACCCCTTTACGAAAAAAACTATGCTTAACTGCAATCCCGCCTTGGAGTACACCGCACGCGCCTTTGCTATTCTCGCCTATTATAAATTAAAGGACGATTTGGCAGATGAGAAATTACTCAAACGAATGTTGGTGTCCTTATCTCGCCCGATAGCGTCCTCATCGATGAAGAAAGCGAATATGCCTGAACTTGCCGAAATAGCAAAGGATAGGCTATCGAGGATAACCGAACTTGAAAAGGCGAAGTGCCCGAGCATTGATGACCCCGCCACCCTGTTTGGCGAGTTGCTTGGCGAGATGTTTTGTGGGGGACTTGATGGCGAGGCGAGGCTTGTTACCTATCAAGTAGGCTACCACCTCGGCAGATTTATCTACTGTGCCGATGCCGCCGAGGATTATGACGAGGACCGACAAAGCGGTAGTTACAACCCCTACGTTATTTCCTACGAGGGTAGGGAACTTACCCCCGACAACAAAAGCACAATTCGTACAGCC
The DNA here is from genome assembly GCA_045605175.1 of Eubacteriales bacterium. Lineage (GTDB taxonomy): Bacteria > Bacillota > Clostridia > Oscillospirales > CAG-272 > UBA1740. The sequence continues at coordinate 11,313 of JAZUPL010000005.1, forward strand.
CTGCTACTTGAGTGCCGTCAACTTGAGGCGGCGGTAAATCTTATCCCCTTCGCAAACAAACTTACCTTGGAAAACATAGTAAAAAATATAATTTATCTTGGCCTTACCGACAGAATTGAATTCTTAAATAACACGTCGGTAGAGAAAAAGGAGGACTAAATGAACAACCCCTATTCCATTCTTGGTATATCCCCCGACGCAACCGATGAAGAAATCAAAAACGCATACCGTACCCTTGCAAGAAAATATCACCCCGACAATTTTGCCGACGATAACCCCTTAAAGGAGTTGGCGAAGGAGAAAATGCAACAGATAAATGCCGCATACGATGAAATTCAGCGCTCCCGTGCGGCAGGCTCTTCCTATGGTGGCGGCTATCAAGGTTCTTCGTCAGGTCAGATATACAACGAAATACGTATGCTTATCAACAAGTCGAAGTACAACGAGGCGGAGCAAAAGCTTCTTGGCGTAGGTGAATTTGATCGTGTTGCAGAGTGGCATTATCTCTATTCTATCTGCCTTATTAACAAACAGAAGATAAATGACGCTATGCGTGAACTTGAAATGGCTTGCACAATGGATCCCTCTAATCAGGAATACCAGAGAGCAAAGGAGATGTTCAATCATCAGGGCAACAGATACGGCAGTTACTATGACAATGACTATGAGCGTAGGCGTGCAACCCGTGACGCTTGCGACTGTTGCACAAATCTTATCTGCCTTGACTGTCTGTGCGAATGTATGGGCGGCGACCTGATTCGTTGCATCTGATGAACACTACAAAAAAACTGACGATAAGTGCGGTATGTGTCGCCCTCGGCACGCTTTTTATGGTGCTTGGGGGAATGATAGAGGTCCTCGATATGAGTGCCGCCGCTTTAAGCAGTGCGGTGGTGGCCTTTGTGTTTATTGAACTCGGCTCGCCCTATACATGGCTGGTATGGCTTTCAACCTCTTTGCTTACCGCCCTTATGAGCTTCGCTCGTCCGATGTGGATTTTATACCTGATTTGCTTTGGTATTTACCCGATATTAAAAGGGTATATCGAGCGACTTCCCAAACTTGCACAGTGGCTCCTGAAATTCCTCTTTGCCAATTTGGCTATGGCTCTTGCCATGCTTGGGTGTCAGTATATCCTCGGCATTCCATTCATCACCCCGGGCGAGGACTTTTTCGGACTGCCCATTGAGGCAATATACGCAGTATTCATAATACTATTAAACGTCGCATTTTTCGCTTACGATATGTTCATATCGGTAATGGTGCGTTTTTATATGTATAAACTTCGTGACAAATTCAAACCGCTATTAAAATAAAGGAGAAAAAATGACAAAGGTCGCTTTTATCTCACTGGGATGTTCAAAAAACCTGGTTGATACCGAGGTAATGCTTGCCGAACTTCACAAGGCGGGCTACGAAATAACCTTTGAGCCCGAGGAGGCAGAGATAATCCTCGTCAACACCTGTGGCTTTATCGAGAGTGCAAAACAGGAGTCCATAGACAACATTCTTGACGTCAATGACTTAAAGGAGTGGGGCAAGTGTAAGCACATAATTGCAACCGGGTGTCTTGTGGAAAGATACCGCGAAGAGGTGATGGAGCAACTGCCCGAGCTTGACGGAATAATAGGAGTTGGCTCGCTCTTTGACGTGGCAGAGGCGTGCAGGGCGGTCGAGAGGGGAGAGAAGTATTCCTCCTTCGGTGACAAGTCCACCTGTCCTTTGGGCGGAGCGAGAGTTCTTACCACGGCTCCCCATACTGCATATCTGAAAATATCCGAGGGGTGCGACAACCGTTGTACATACTGTGCAATTCCCTTAATTCGCGGAGGTATGCGAAGCCGTAAAATCGAGGACATAGTCACCGAGGCAAAGCAACTTGAAGCGATAGGGGTAAAGGAAATTAACCTAATAGCCCAGGACACCACAAGATACGGTCTTGACATCTATGGAGAATACAGTCTTGCCCGCCTTGTTCGTGCTATTACCGAGGGGACAAACATTCCGTGGATAAGGCTTCTCTATTGCTACCCCGACAAGATAACCGAAGAGTTAATTTGTGAACTTCGTGACAACCCAAGACTTGTAAAATATATGGATATTCCTATCCAGCACATAAGCGACAAGGTGCTCACTTCGATGAACCGTCACGGCGGCCGTGATGTTATTGAGGACGCTATACATAGACTTCGTGCCGCAGTGCCGAATATCACTCTGCGCACCACTGCGATGGTGGGCTTCCCCGGTGAGGAGGAAGAGGACTTTGTCGAACTTTGCGAATTCGTCAAGGAAACACGGTTTGACCGTTTTGGCGCGTTTACCTTCTCGCCCGAGGAGGACACTGTTGCCTACTCTTTGGACGGACAGGTTGACGAGCAGACAAAGCAGGACAGATACGATATTCTTATGCAAACCCAACTTACCGTAGTAGATGACCTCAACGCGGCAAAGGTAGGTACAATTCTTACTGTAATCTGTGACGGATATGACACGGTTGCCGAGATATACTATGGTAGGTCGGAGGCGGACGCTCCCGACGTTGACGGAAAGATATATTTCCGCGCCCCCAAGGGCAGGTACACCTTTGGCGATTTTGTCCGTGTCAAGGTCACCGAGGCGCTTGACTATGACCTTATAGCCGATGCGATTTTAGAGGATTAACCCACACCCGTGTTAAATGAAAGGATATAGTAATGAATAAAACAATGAATCTTCCTAACATATTGTCGCTTGTGCGTGTTCTTCTTGTCCCCGCTTTTGTTATAACGCTTATAGCGATGAAAGATATTAAGGTGTGGGGTATAGTAGTGCCAATAATTATTTACATTATTACGGCGCTTACCGATATGCTCGACGGTATGATAGCGAGGAAATACAACCTTATTACCAACTTTGGTAAGTTTATTGATCCCTTGGCGGACAAGTTTATGGTTATATCCTCTATGATAGCCATTCTTGTATGGCTTCTTCTTCCGTCCTATATCAACAGTTACAACCTTTTTAACGACTACACCCTTCCAACAGTATTTCTTGCCGTTGTGCTTGTGGTGTTCCTTCGTGAACTTGGTGTTACCACCCTTCGCATGGTGGTAAACGATTCTGCGAGTATGGTTGTTGCTGCATCCTGGCTTGGTAAAATCAAGACGGTCTCGCAAATGGTTGGCACGGTTGTTATCCTCGCCGAGCCTCTTATCCCCTTCTTCTCGGATAATCACATACTCTCCTATGTTAGTATGGGACTTATCACCGTCACAACCCTCGTGTCGGGAATAGATTATCTTCGTTCTATGCTCCCCTATATTGATTCAAATAAGTAAAAACAAACTAAAACTGATTCGATTTCACGGTTTTATCCGTACTTAAAATGGTAAAGGCATTAAAGAAAAACATAAATATGACCGAGGGGCCGCTGCTCGGTAAAATAATTCTATTTGTACTGCCTCTTATGGCGTCTAACCTGTTGCAGGTGTTTTACAATTCGGCGGATATGATGGTCGTAAGTCTGTCGCACGAGCCGGATGCAGTTGGGGCAATAGGTACGACAGGCTCACTTATAAATCTTATAATCAACATATTTATCGGATTTGCTACTGGTGCAAATGTTATCTTGGGGCAAAACCTTGGTGCAAAGGATGACAGGCAGGCGTCAAAAACCGTACACACATCCCTGGTTTTAAGCGTTGTTCTTGGACTTTTGGCGTCGGTGGTCGGCATACTGTTTTCCGGGCCGATACTCCACCTTATGGGTGCAGAGGATAAACTGCTTGACCTCGCTATAACCTATACACAGATATACTTTTTAGGTGTTCCTTTCGCCTCGGTTACTAACTATGCGGTTGCCATATTTCGTGCCAAGGGGGATACCAAAACACCGCTTTACGTCCTTGCTGTATCGGGTGTTGTAAACGTTCTTCTAAACCTGTTCTTCGTTATGGTGTGCGGCTTGTCGGTCGAGGGTGTTGCCATAGCGACAGCAATTGCCAATATTCTCTCGGCGGCAGTTCTTCTCTATATTCTCTCACGGGATGAGGGGGCGTGTCGGTTTTCCTTCCGTGGCTTGGGAATAGACAAGCAAGCAGTGTTTAGAATTTTAAGAATAGGGCTTCCTGCAGCGATACAGGGTGCGCTTTTCTCTATATCTAATATGATTATTCAGTCCTCAATAATCAGGGTGAACAACACCGTTGTACCCCCGGGGGCAGAATATCAACCGGTTGTAAAGGCAAATTCCGCCACGGCAAACCTTGACGGTTTTATTTACACCTCCACCAACGCGGTATATCAGGCGTCGATAACCTTCACCAGCCAAAACGTCGGAGCAGGGAAGCATGATAGGGTAAAACGGGTGCTTGGTTGCTCGCTTATTGTTACCACGGTGGTTGCGGTGGTATTTTCGGGCATAATAATTCTGTTAAACAGGCCGCTTCTTTCTCTGTACGGAGTTGTTGACGGCGCGGAGGGAACACTTGAGCATATCGCCTACCAAACCGCAATAATCAGGCTAATGTATTGCACTGTGCCTTACTTCACCCTCGCTTGGATGGAGGTCGGTTGCGGTTGTGTCCGCGGACTTGGCAGGTCTGTTTCCTCGACTATCATATCGCTTTTAGGCTCTTGTGTGCTTAGAGTGGTATGGATTTACACAATTTTCGAGCAGTT
>JAZUPL010000006.1:0-22761 GCA_045605175.1 Eubacteriales bacterium
GAATTTCCGTAATCTTAATTACGATTTGCGGAAGCACCGTTCCCAACATATTGATTATTTGCGTCACCAAGTCAAGAACAACCGTCACAAGTTGCGGTAATGCGGAAAGCAAAGTATTTGCAATCTGCGGAACAAGTTGAAGTATTAAGTTCAAGATTGTCGGGAGCATTTCGGTCACTCTCTCAACAAGCATATTCAATATTCCGCCGATACCGTCTGCAAGCATTTGCGCTCCGCCTGCTCCACCTGCAAACGCCGTTGACAACCCCTCACCGATCAACTCAACAAAAGGTTGCATTTCCGTCAGCAAGTCCGCCGCCAACTGTTTAAGCGTTGTCATAATCGGTTCTGCAACTGCACCGAGATTTGCAAGGGCTTCTGTAAGGTTTGCGCTTGCTTCTCTTGCGTCAAGAATACTGCCTGCTTGTTCTTCGTATGCCTTGCCCGCTGCTCCGAGTGCCTTTTCAGATACTTCAAGCATATAGGCTTGTTTTTCGCTTTCCGTTGTGCAAGCAGCAAGCCCCGCGTTGAACTCGTCAACGCTCATACCCGTACCCTCCAACATTTGCACATACGCGCCTGTTGCTTCGCCGAGTTTCATAGTTTCGTTGGCTGCTTCAAAGAACGTTTCGGGCTTCAATGCGTCACCGAAAGTACCAACAACGCCCGTTGCCAAGCCCGCCCACTTTGCCGCTTCTTCCTCACTCTCTGCAAGCAAGGCGATTTGTTGCGACGCTTCAACCGCCGTATCGGTTTCGCCGATTGCACGGAAAAGGGCTGTATAAGTTTTGCTTGCGCTTTCAGCAGATTTGCCCGACGCTTCAAAAGCAGCGTCAAGTCTTGCGGTATCTTCTCGGTATTCTTGCGTACTTTCTGCAAGAGAAAGGAACGATCCAACCGCAGCCGCAGCCGCAGCACCGATTGCGGCAACTCCACCGACAACACCTGCTGCAACGTTCTTAATTCCGCCCATTTTACTGCTGGCGTCTTTTGCCCCGTCGCCCATACTCTTGACGGCTTTACCGCCTTTGAGTGAAACTTCGGTAAGGTCAATCGTTCCCTTTTCCGCTTGTTTCAGCGTTTCGGTGTAATTGTCAAATTCTTTTTGTGTTTTGTTTACAACGGCTTGTTGATTGTTGATTTGCACTTTCAATCTTCTTGCCGCGTCGCTTCCCTCGCCTTGTTCTTTTGCGACCTTTTCGTATTCCGCCGTAAGTCCTGCGAGTTTGCTTTTTTGCATTTTGAGGACGGTGTCAAGTTGCGTCACCTTTGCAGAAACGCCCTCAATAGATTTTGACCAATCGTCCATACCCGATGAGGCGGCTTTGAACTCGCTGTTTGCAAGTTGGATTTGCTTGTTCGCTTCGGATAACCCTGCTTTAAGGTCTGTCACGTCAAGCCCCATTGCTACGCCAATATAGTTAGTATTATCAGCCATTCTTTGCCACCTCCTTTTTAATCGGTTTATAGTCCGTCACGGGCAGGTATTTTTTCTTTCCGCCGTTTGTGTTGGTCGGTTTATTTGTCTGCGGGTGTTTTTCCAAACGCTCCGCTCTATTTTTCATACGTCTTAATAACAAGCAAAACTCCGAAAACCTTTCTCGCCTGATTTGAAAAGGCGATATGTGAAGTTCTGCACATAATTGAAGTTGCCTGTCAAACAATCTTTCATAAAGGGAGGCTTTATCGTCCTCGCCCCCCGAAGTTAGTTTTTTGAGTTCTTGCCGCCGAGAGATTTTGCAAGTTGTGTAAATGAATACTTGACAATTTCAAGCACAACTGTTGCGACGTCTGCAATCTTCAAACGTTTTGCTTCTGCGTCGCTGATTTCAAAAACTTCTTTGATGATTTCCAAAAACATAGGATAACCGTCTTTAATAATGCTCATTGCAAGTTCTTGTTTGCTTTCGTCTGACAATGCTGCAAAGCCACCGCTGAACATATCAATATTGATAAGGTTCATAATATCCTCGCAAACACCTGTCGTGAGTTCAAAATCTCTTGCGATTGCTACTCTTTCAACCTCATTGCTGATCGTGTACTTGCCTTTTGCTTTGTAAATGTTAAGTGATAATTCCATAGTTAAACTCCTTTAATAATAGTTTTAATAGATAATAGGTTCGGGGAGTTTTCACTCCCCTTGCCTATATCGTGTTTTAAGCGTTTGCAAGTGCTTTAATTTCATCGGGTGTCAAAGGTTTGATTGTTGACACGCCAGCGGTGAAAGTGCCAAATACTTTGGCTTCTGTCACGTCTTTGCTTGCAGGAACTTTTACGCTCTTTGCTGTAATCTTTGTGCCGTCCGCTTTGGTGCGGATCTTTGCGCTTGTGTGAATTGCTGTAAAGGTGTATTCAACGTTTGTTGCTTCTGTGCCGTCTGTTGCGGTTTCGTGAGTTTCGCCACCGCCTGTGAACTTGCCTTTATAGCAAATATTAAATTCCTCTGTACCGTCAGTAAGTCTGCCGATATAACCGAGTGCAAAGTATTTTCTTTGCTTGGGAGTGTTGATAATCATATCTGTTGCCTCGTCATACTCAACGCCGTCAATAAGTGCGCGGGTTTTGTTTGCAAGGACTGAAACAACAAGAGTGATTTCGTCTGCGCCCTCTGCGTCAATGACTATACGGGGTGCATTGTCGTAAAATTTGCTTTCTGAACTTTCGTTTTTAGAAACGGCGACTGACTGCACGCCTGAAAGTTCTTGCCAAGTTTGAGGGGTATATTCTTCACCGTCCGTAATTTCTGCGATAACCAGCCCACGGACACCTCTATACTCGTTGTAATTCATAGGGTTTTCCTCCTAAATTTTATTGATTATTCTTATATAACAAACGCGTCCGTAGTAATTGTCCTTGTCTGCGTTTGCGTCCTTTGGTCTGCCGTCCACGACAAACCCTTTTGCTTTTGCTCTTTCGGTAAAGTTGTCCATTACCGAATAAATCTTTCTTGCGTCGTTTGTGTAAAATCCTACTTGCACGTATTCAATGAAACGGTGTTCGGCGTTGTCGTAGAAACTATCGTTTGGAGTGTCAATATTCCAATAAGTGAAAAAGGAGGGTTCGTATTCATCATCAGACAAACTGCCCTGCCTAAAATACGGCAAGCCGATTTCTTCAAATAAATCAAATAATTTTTGCATTATTTTAAGCCCTCCAAGATTTCATTGAGCGTCGCCCGTTGGATTTCCTCAATCCGTTTACGATTGTTTTCCACCGCATAATAACGGTAAAAGTGCGGCTTTTGTTTTGGCGTTCCTACGTCAAGGAATATCGCAGGCAATCCACCTTGCTTCACGTTATATCCGACACTTCCTGTCACGCCACCGCCTTTGATATTGTACGTTTCTTTCCCGACTTTCACGGTGTCGCTTATGCTGGCAGGTGTTTGTTCATAACTTGCGTATGTATCGCCCGAATGTTTATGCCCACTCATAAAGTTTTGCATATCCGCCCCGACGATTTTAAGGCTTTCGTCCACCGCTTTTTTTACGGCTTCGTCCACCTTTCCGCCTGCCTTTTCAATGCTTTTAAGCAAATCGTCAACGCCATACATTTCAATGAGGTTTCCACGCTTTACGGAACTGCCACGATATTTGTTCTTTTTAGCCACTGATACGCACCTCGCTTTCTAAAACCCATAAAATACCGTTTTTATCAGGTTTATTAACCGATATGCGATATTGAATAGTGCTTCGGTTCACGCCCGTTTCCCTTTCCGCTTCCCGTATGCTTCCAAAATGCTTTTTTTCGCCGTTCGCGTTAAGCATAACTACTCCACAAGAACGAACACTTTTTGCACCAATAAATAAACCTTTGCGAGATTTACTCATTTTTTGTCTTGTTTCCATTGAAACGGTTTTCCCTCGAAGCGGGTGATTTTGTGAGTTTGCAAACCTTTCCTTTTGCGCCGCTGATAGTTTTTGTCTAACTTCCTCCGTCGGTCTTTTGCCAATATGTGATAACGCATTTTTCCGCTTTGATTTTTCGGAAACTTTATAACCACTCATTGATCCGCCACCGTAAACCTCGTTATACCATTCTTTACTTTCAACAACGTTGTACTCGATACTCAAATCTCGCTCGGCTTTGTTGAGTTCTTCGGCAGTATAGCAAATCTTGATAATATCCCGTGTAAAGTTGTCTTTCCCATACTTGTCAACGGCTGCTTTTAATGCTTTACCGCTTCCTAAATATGATTTCCAACGATTGTCAAATTTCTTTTGACCAAGATATTTTTTGCCATTTTTCAAATTAGTCGTGATATAAATAAAGCCGTATGGTTCGTTCATTTATCCACCTATTCTTGAAACCTTGAACCTCATATACTGCCCGCGCCTGTTAATGTTTTCAGGGCTTGCAAGTATCTCAAATTCGGTATTATCGTCAAGAAAACGTATTCTGTCGCCTTTGCCGAAATCGGGATTATACCAAGTGTCAATTTGCCAAGTGTCCTCAATGACATAAACGTCATTTACGACCTTTTCTGTTCCGCCGTATGATTTGGCGGAGCAAAAGAAAGTTGCGCCGTCGGTAAATACTTCTTGATTTACGCCGTTGATCTTTTCCTTTGACCGCTTCAAGTGCAAAGCAGGAACGCTGAAAGGCACGCTCGGTTGATATTGTTTCATTCCGCCACCTCCACGCTGCGGAGTTGATCCGCTCGTTGATAAAAGTATTCGGAAAGTTTTGTATCACCGTTTCCGTAATTCCACAAATCCGCAACGCCACGAGCAATACAACCGACGGCAAGAGTTGAGGAAAGCACGTCCGCGTTCACGCCCGCGCTGGCAAGATACGCTTTCACTTCGTCTATATAGAGTTGTAAAGTCGTATCGAAATGCTCGCCCGATACGTTCAAACTGCTCTTTACTTTTGCAAGCAGCATATCGTCCGTAATTGTTTCTAAACTCTTAACCGTCATTGTGTATTCCTCCTATAATTGAGGCATTATTGCGCCCATTCAACTGTGTGATACATTTGCGTCGTAGCCGTTCCGCTTGTGTCAGTATTGATAACACTTATGTACGCAAACGCATTTGCGTCTTTCACGACAACCGCTTTGGGAATGCGGTAAACCCCCTCGCCGTCGATTTCCAAATAAACAAAACCTCTTGCGAAAGCATCTGACACAACCTGTTTTGTTGCTTTCTCGGTCATTTCTTTATCAACATAAAGGTAGTTGCTCGCACCATAGAACACGGTTTTTCCACCGTTATAATGCGCCGCCATACATTCAAGGATTTCGTCAACGTTGTTTCCGTCGGGTTTAGTCCCTGCTGGGGTGCATTTCCCCAGCAAAGACATTAAAGCGTCTTTCAGTCTGCTCATTTTTGTTTACCGTCTTTAACCTTTATCTAACAAAGCGACGCGGATTATGCGCCCTTTTTGAGCAAGAAGATATATTTTGCGTCAAGGGGCTTGCCGTCGCAGATGACGAGTGCCTTTGTGACATATTGATTTGTGTTCTCATCAAAGTATTTCTTGTATGAGAATTGCATATTGCTGTTGATAAGGTATGCCTTGTCAGGAACCCAGAACATTGCGAAGAAATCGCCTGTTGCTGCGCTGTCAAAGGACTTAATACCGCCCTCTTCAACAAAGTTGACTGTTCTGCCCTTGAATGTTGCCTTTTCGTCGCCTGTTTCGGGGTTGTATGTTTCGCGATAAACAGGTCTGCCGTTGGTATCTTCAAGTGTCATAATGTTGCTTTCAAAGGTTTCTGCTGTCATCACAAATTCAGGACGAAGTGAACGCATTGAAAGAGGCACTTTTGCAAAGAGTTTCTTTTGCCATTGTTTCCAATCTTCCATATCAGCAGCGGACATTGTAATAATGTTTGCGGCAGGAATTCTGCTGTCGCTCTTTGCTGCTTCGGTAAGAATGCCGAGAGGTTGTTTCACGCCGTCACCAAGAAGAATTGCGTCGTCCATTGCCTTGACGTATGCCTCAACAAGTGCGCCGATAATTTCCTTTTCAAATGCGTCAACTGTGACAACAGTTTGCAGGAGTGATTGAGCAATACGGATTTCGCCGATATGATAAGTGAATTGAATGTACTTATCAACTGCGCCTGCTTTTTGCTTTTCGCTCACGCCGTGTTCTTTGTCAGTACCTGCTGTGCCGTCCCAATACATAGTTGCGGAGAATGCACCGATAGGATATTGAACGCCGCCCTTAACGTTGGTCTTTCTTACTCTTGAATAGAGATGACCGTAAACCTTTTCAACGCCCTTGATGATTTCGTTGACGATAGTGTTAGGAAGAAGAACGCCAAGATCGGTTGAAACGTTTTCTGCGTCTGCACGCTTCAAGAGGTCTGACATAACACCAGTTTGAACATAGTTCTTGAATGCGGTTCTGTATTCCATTGTTGAGAGTGCGTCAACGTCTGCTCTTGCTGCGGTTGCGCCCTTTTGACCGTAAGTTGCAACGGGATTGAATGCTACACCAGCAGGGATTGCGCTTCTTGCTGCTGTGTCGTCTGCGTCGGTGTCGTCATTGTCAAGTGCTGCAAGTTGATTATTTGCGTCGTTGAGTTCGTCAAGGACTGCTTGCAAAGTGTCGCCGAGTGAACGGACTTCATTCACGCTTTCGCTCTTTTGGATAAGTTCGCGAAGTTCCTTTGCTCTTGCTTCGTTTGATTTGATAATTTTTTTAAGAAATTCTTTCATTTGAATTTTCCTCCAATTTTAGAAAAGATATTTTGCCTTGATTTTGGCGAGTTCAAGTTCTCGTTTTTGCTTATCGGTATCCACCGTCGCCCTCGCATTATCCAATGCAATTTTAGCGTTATCCAACGCGGTTTTATCTCGGGCATATATTTCCGTTGCTTCGTATGCGGGGAAAGTCACCGCGCTTACTTCAACAACGGTTGAGATTGATTTGATACGGCGTGTCGGGTGTTCTTTGTCAAGGTTTTCCCATTCCTCACCGTCAATGCCAAACATAAAGGACATTCCTGTTATATCGCCTCTTGTAATTGCGCTGTAAAGATTGCGGGCTTCGCTGTTGTTGTCAGCGTCAAGGTCAATTTCAACTTCAAGTCCTTTGTCTGTCTTTTTCAGCCTCATTGTGCTGTTTTCATTATTGTTGCGTGATCGCGCAAGAGGGATTTTTGACAAGTCGTGATTGACAAGGAAACGCACGTCTTTAAGGTCTGCCTTGTCAAGTGCGCCTTTCTCGATTATTTCGTCAAAATAACCAATATCGGTTCGGCTTTCGTAAACGATAGGCAATCCGTAAAGCGTATATTTGCCTTTGTCCGAGCCGTCTTTCTTCTCTGCGCGGATTTCAAAGTTATAGTTTCGCCTTAAAAATTCGGGTTTCATTTTTGATCCCTCCTGCTTCCGTGTGTATTACTTTTGATTTCTCAATTCGGCTGCTTTTGCAGCGACCTTTCTGTCAAATTCGGCTTTTGCAATACGTTCTGCAACTGCTCTTGCTGCGTCTGCTTTTGCCTTTTCTTCTGCTTCAAGTGCCTTTCTTGCTTCTGCTTCAATCTTTGCGGCTTCGGCGGCTTCTGCTTCAATCTTTGCCTTTGCCTCTGCCTCAACTCTCTTTGCTTCTGCTTCGGCTGCTTTTGCTTCTGCTCTTGCTTTACAACGTGCGTCCTTTTGATCGCAAGTTTCCCAGCCTTGTTTCAAAATACCCCATTCGGTGAGGCAAGCGACAAGGACGGAAGCAACTGCGACGATCAAATATGTTGCCCAATCGGGGAGTGCCACGTCAAAGTGGTTGAGGACTGCAAAAAGTGCAGCACCAACGCCCGAACTTGACACAAGGTTTGTTGCGGAAGCACCGATTGTAATAGGGTTAGTTCTAAACCACTCGCCCAATTTGTTGAAAAAATACTTGATTTTGTTCATTTTGTCTGCTCCTTTCTTATAGGTAATAAGTTTGATAAATTTCTTGATTGCAACCTTGATTGTCTGCGTGATTGTCACAACGAATACAACCGATATTGCCTTTGTCACTACAACCGATATGCCCCAAGCAATCATTTCCTCAATACTTTCCTCAAATAGTTCAAGGATCAAAACGGAAATAAAAGAAATGATTATGCCCGATTTCCCCGTCGTTTTTAGCCTGTGCCACCACGACTTAAAGCGTTCAAGTTTCACGGTTTGTTAAAAGGTCAATATACGATATTACCGTTTACAACATTGACAACATTTGACACGGTTTCAGTTGCTTCTTCTGCTACGGGTGCTACGATTGCGGGTTCATCTGCAACGGGTGCGTCGTCCACGACTGCGACGGGATCGTCTGCAACGGGTTCAACATATCCTGCAAGGTCAAGCAATGCGTTGATTTGCTTTTCACGGTCTGCAAACTCTGCGTCAATTCTGACAAGAGCCTCTGCAATAGCGGTTTCCTTGCTTTCGTTGAGTTCACCTTTCTTTTGCAACAAAAGTTCGATAATGTCGTGCATATTGATACCTCCTTTTTTATTGAATATATCCAAGCCATTTGAGGACTAACAGGATTACAAACGCCAAGACTGCAACGGCGATAACAGCAATCAAAGTCCACAAAAAACCTTTAACCGCTTTCGGTCTGTCGCTGTCCTCTGCGCCTGCTATAAGTGCGCCGACTGTTCCTTTGAACAGTTTATTCAAGAGGAAGAACCACACAAGCACGCCCGTCAACGCATACAAGAGAAATAGGTTCATAGGCGTTTTAATGCCGACAAATTCCATAATCGGTTTTACGCCGTCGTAGTGGTATTGTCTGCGCTTTTGCTTCTTATCCCACTCGTTGACCTGTTGCGTTGCCGCATTCAGTTTTTGTTGAGTTTCAAGCAACTCTTGTGCATATTGAACGTTTTGCTTTTCAAGTTCTTGCTTTTCCTGCTCAACCTGTGCGGATTTCAAGGTCGCTTCTTTCAGTTGTTCTGTGAAATCCTTAACAAACTTTTCGTCGGTTGCTGCCGCCTCTTGTACGGCTTTAATCTTTGCTTCGTCAACCGCTTTTGAAAAGTCCGTTGCTTCGGTCACGTTCTTTACAAGGATTTCTTGCTTTTCGTGCTTTTCCTCAACAACTGCAAGTGCGTTTTCCTGCTCTTTATTTTTTCTTTCTGCAATCTCTTTTGCGATTGCTTGCAAATCGTTATCCATATAACTACCTCATTTGGTGACGGATTGATTACGCTCAACCCGTCAAAGCGGCATATATGCTTTCTATAATCCCCCGTGTCACCTACTCCACGCTAACGCGCAATCTCAACGGTTTCAAAGAGGATTTTTCTTTGAGGGTTTTCGTGTCAGCCGATCCACCGACCTACTTGCTCAAAGATTTTTTTATTCTGCGATTTGAAGTTTCTTTGCTGCGATTGCGCTACCGCCAAAGGCTTCTTTGCTGATATAACTGCTCCATTCGCTTTGGTTGTCAATTTCGCTTACTGTGTCGGGTGCGTCAAGTGTTAATACACCACCGTTTGCGATGAGGTCTGCGTTCCAACCTTTCGGGACTGTTATTGCTTCGCCCCAAAATTCTGTCATAAACTCACTGCTTAAACCGTCACTTGAATACACGAAAGTGCTATCGTTCCACATTATCAAATAACCACTTGCACCTTGTGCCGTCATATCAAATAGTGCCATTCCTGCACCACCTGCAAAATACATATATGTTGCCATATTGTCTTTGCCCCAAGTGATATTTGAAAAGTCAGGTGTCACACTTGTATTAAAATACAACTTGTCAATAGTGTCACCGACTGCAATAGGTGTATTGCTTGCTCCACTTCCGCCACCTGCTGCAATCAAATACAAGGCGTTCTTTTCGTATGCTCCGCCTGCTGCAAAAGGTTCTTTTGAGATATAACTGCCCCAAGCGTTTGGTTGAATTACAGCAAGAACAGTTTGCGTTTCACCGATTGAAAATACTCCGTTTGCGTCTATGATATTTTGTTGCCAGCCCTCAATCCAACCCAAACCAGCAAAGGCAAAAGAAGCCCATATTACAGTTTCGGTGCCTTCAAATATATTGTTTATATAATATTCTTCTTTTCCCGTAGGACTGTTTTCGGCAGGTGCTTTGTAAACTTCCAATACATTATCTGCACCATAACTCATAAATTGAATGTGGTTATCTTCTCCAAAATCAAAAAGCGAACAGTCCACTGTTGCATTTAGATTAAAATACAACTTGTCAATGGTGTCACCGACTGCGGGAGGTGTTCCGACCAATGCGGCTTCGCCTGTGTATTTGAAAATTCTGCCGACGTTGTTTTCAACGAGCAAGGCGTTTGCCTTTTCTTCGGTGTCTGCTGTCATCGGCACGCCTGCTGGTGTGGTATAAAGTTGAACCGCTGTCGGGTTTTCTGTTGCTTCGCCACCCTCTACAATATACAATTCCCCGCTATACAAGACCGCCTTGCCTGCGTTTTTGCTTGTGAGCAGTGCGTTGAGTTCATCTTCGTTATTTGCTATAAGAGGGTTTTTATCCCCTACAACCATAAAAGGATTTTTGATAATTGCCATTTTTTAACCCTCCATAATAAAAGTGATTTCTGCGGGTGCTGTCGGTTGCTCCTTTGCATAAAGAGTTGCGACTTGTCCGCTAACTCCACCTATTACAATGCCCGTTGTTGCTGCAACGATTGCGTCAAGTGAAATTTCAATAACTGTGTTTGTTCCGACTGTGTTTGTCAGAGTGACGGTTGATTTATATGCGAAAGGGGAAATTGCTGTGTCTGCTTCCCAAGTTGAAACGGTGTGCTTTTCTATATATCTTGCAACTCCGCCGCCGCCACCGCCTGCATAATGTTCAGCAATGCATTCAATAATTCCGTCAACATTGTCGCCGTGAACGTCAGTTCCTGCTGCGCAACATTTTCCGCCCAACTTCTTCAAGGCTTCAATAAGTCTGCTTGCCATTTTAGACCTCCTACTTTTGGATAATGAGTTTAATTGTTATGCTTTCGGCAGGTGCGGTAATTGCATAGATTGAAACCACTTGTCCGTTTACTGCTCCTATCGCTATGCCGTTTGCCGTCGCGGTTCTTGTGTCAATATCAAGTGACAAAATCGTATTGTCGCCAATCGTTGCGCTTGCTGTTATATCTGCCTTATAAGCAAAAGGATCAAGCGTTGCGTCCGCCGTCCAACTTGATATTGTAAAGGTTTCCACAATATGAGTTGAACCGCTGCCACTTCCTGCGCCTTGCACAAAACAAACCGCTTTCATATATACGCCGTGATTATCAACGCTCGTAATCTTGCAAAGGATTGTATCTTGTCCGTTGGCGTTGGCAACAAGACATCGGAAAAGCACCAAGTCGCCTGCTTTCGGTGTTCTTTGTCCTGCAAACATTTCTGCGGGTACTGTGTAAAGTTCATCATTCGGCAAGGTGTCGGGGCATTCGTCGCCCTCGCTGTCAACCGCTGTTTCATAGATTTGTTGACTGTCCGCCAAAATCTCGGCGTTGGTGTTATAGACGTAAACTTCCGTCGCGTTCAATATATGCAACTCCACCTCGTCAAGTCTGAAAACACTGCCGTCCGTATATGTATCGCTGTATCGGTTGCCGTTGATTTCGTAAACAACCGTCAAGACCGTGCTGTCATCGTTCAAGGACAAACTCAAAATCTCAAAGATTATATAATCGCGGTATTCGTCAAACTCGTCATAGGTGAACCAATAGTCAACCAATCCTTTTTGAAGCGCAAACTCTGCATTATACTTTCCGTCCGTGCTTCCTGTATTGACTTTGTAAACCTTGAAAGGATTAAGTTTATAAGTTCCGTTTTCGTCGGGGATTTGTCGGACAATACTTGCTGAACGGTCAAAGTCCGCTTTATGCACGGCTTCCCATTTGCAACCCGCGTCACAAAAACTGTATATTCTCGGTTTCATATCTGCCCTCCTTAATTAAGTTGACGATATTTGCAATCGGTCGCATTGTCATAAAGTGAATATGAACTATTGATTGAGCCGTCAAGATACCAAGCAATTCTTGACGAAAGAACATTGCCGTCAATATCTTGTACAACGTCAGTTGCTCGTCCTGCCAAACATACGGCAATTTCTGTTGAATTGTGTTTGCAATAGCCCACCCAAACGCGCTCCGTTGTCACGACGGGTACGGTAAAATCAAATTCGTATGTTGCGCCCGCATAAGAGAAATGCACTTGATAACTTTTTCCCTCATAGAACTTTGTGCCTGACGTAAGGTTTGCTTCAAGAGAACAAGTTTTCCACTCTCCATTTGTCAAGTCGGTTGTTTCCGCCTTTTTCGCTACGTCAACCTTTGGAAGAAATCCCTTGCCCGTTGAAAAGCCAAGTTTATTCGCCATTGTTTACACCTCCGTTTTCGCCGCTTGCAAGGTCGTTTCCTTGCGAGTTATTATCGGCGTTGGTCTTGTTGCTTGACGCTGCTATTTGCCCGTCATATTCGCTCTTACGGCGCAATCCGAGCAACGCCCTTGCTTCGTTCTTTTCAATGCTTGCGCTGTCAACAAGAATATCAATCGCCTTAATCTTTTGTTCCATTGACAAGAAAATCATTTCCTTTTCATAGAACACAATTCGGTTGTTAAATCCTTGTGCCTCTCTGCCTGTAAACAAGCCTTTTGTGAATGCTTGACTTAAACTCTTGACAATAGGTTCAAGCGTCTTTTGATAAAACGCCTCATATTGCGCCGTTGTGTAATCGCCGTCAATGATTGCAAGCGATACGCCGAAAGTCCTCAAAATCTTCTTGTCTATAAATTCAAGCACCTTTTCGTCAAGCAGGTTTACTTGCTTTGTAATAGGCACGTATTCAGAAGAAACGTCAATCGGCAAAAGACCGCTTTCGTTCGCTTGCAACTTCTTTTCAAATTCCGTGACCTTTGCGACTTGATCCTCATAGTTTGCCATTGTCTTTAACTTGACAATGCCGTTGATTGAAGTTTGGATATTCAAAGACTTTGCAAGACCTTTCAAGAGCGTGTCGTTCAGTTTAAGGGTTTCTTGCAACGGCTCAAAATCGGGTTGTCCGTTTTCGTTGCCGCCCATAAACTCACTTGCTGAATACTTGTATCGCAGATGAATTAAATTGCTGTAAGGAATATCGCCCTTTACTCCATTCGGGAAGTGCATACGCACCCAAGTTTGCCCGCTTCCGCCGTAATCGTTGTCAAATTCAACGAGTGACGGTTGCAAGGGATAAAGTCCTTTGAGTGTCTTGCCCTCGTAAATAGGATATATAAAGGCGTTGTAATTCAGCAGGAGCGTCCACGCAATCTTTTCAATAAAGTCGCTTGTCGTCATCAGGGGGTTTGGTGCGTCAAGCACCTTTTGAATTTCCGAGTTCACTTCAACGTATCCACCGCTGGACTTTCTTTCGTGAACGGGATCGAGTTTCTTCAATTCCGTGACAATAGCGTAAACCGCCTGCTGAACCACGTCGGAGGCGTAAATACTTCTGCCGTAGCCGTTTGAGTAAATCGGCGCAAAGCCGCTCAAAATTTCGGCGAGATTATAATTTATTTGTTTATCGGGCTTTTTGAAACTGCCAATCAGCCTATCGAAAAAACTTGCCAAGTTTTACCACCTCCACGTTTTCCAAATATCACAATTTGTAAAAATTGTCAATAGTTTATGCCAAACTTCTTACAAAGTGACACAAAATTTATTGTAAATAGTCGTTCAACTCGGTTTTGCAACGGTTAAATGTTTCTTGCAGAATAACCAAATTGACCGCACCGTCTATTTTCTTTGCTTTCTGCCCGTCAATCTTTATGACAAGGCTCTTTCCGTAGTTATCAACCTTTAATGCTGCGTTGGATAAGCACCACTTATCCATTTCATTTAAGCCAACAATCAAGCGGTCTTTCAAATCCGCCTCAACCTGACAGTTGGCAGTATGCAATACATTCGGGCTTTGGTTAATCATTATCAAATCTTCTTTGTCAACCCAGCCGTAGTATTCCATACGCTTCAACCATTCGTCTTTGAACCTTTGGTCGTAGCCACATTTCAAAATACGTATGCCGTATTTCTTTTGCAGATCGTAAAACCAATCGGCGACAAGTGAAAGGTTGTTGTCGTTGCCCTCGCAAATCGTGACAAGTCCTTTCTGCGCCCATTCGTGATACTTTGCTCCCGCTTGCTTATCGTCCGAAGTTTCAAGTTTGCTTTCAGGTATCCAATAATGCGACAAAACATACTTCTTATTATCGCCTGCCCTGCGGAGCATTACTTTTGCGTTGGTCGTATCGGTTGTTTCTGACAAGTCAACCGCACCGATTGCTGCCATACAACCTCTAAATTCTTCAAGGTCAAAAACTGCTTCGTAATCGTAGTCGCTTCTGTCCAGCCAAGCCGTTGAGTTTGAAACCTTGAAATTAAAGTCCTTTGAAAGCACAAACATTCTGTCGGCTTTGCTCACTCTTGCCTCATCTACACGGTCACGCAGATAACTCCATTTCTTGACGACACCGATTGACGGATTGCTTTTTTGCCAAACAGGATTGATACCTTGCTCGTTTGTTTCCCAAACTTCCGCCTCGCTGTCTTGCGTGTATAACCACGGCAATTTTCTTTTCGCGCTTTCCGTCCTATCTTCACCGAAAATGATTTTGCGGTATTCTTTCAATTTGTTGTCAAGGAAACCGTCATTCGTAAAGCCCTCTGACGAAAACATAAAGATTTTGAAGTCGGGTTTTGTTGACGTTGATTGCTGAATAGGCTTATAAATCCCGTCGTCTTGCAATTCGTGTATTTCGTCAATGCCAGCCCAGTCAATGTTGCGCCCCTCTTTGCCTCTTGTACTTTCAGACAACTTAAAAATCTTGTTATTGTTTGCAAAGCATTTTATTCCTTTTTGATTTTTCCAAGTGTCCTTGCTGTCAGGATCAACAAGCAACCGCATTGTATCTATTGCGTCATAGCATAGCGAAGCGATATTATCATTTGTGCCGCTGCATACAATATCCGAGCCGTGCCGTCCGAGTATCATTTCAGCAAATTCAAGGGCTGCAATCAATTCTGTTTTCCCGCCTTTGCGGGTAATCAGCAAAAGCACCTCATTGAAGCGGTCAACCCACTCGCCCGTATCAATGGACTTGATTTTGAAAGAGTATGCAACCTCAATCAAAGCCTTTTCCCAAAGCATAAGTTTGAAAGGCTTTCCGTAGAACGGGGATTTCGTCAAGCGGACGCAATGCTCAATGAAGTAAATATATAAATCCGCTTTCGCCGTGTCATATCGGTATTGCGGATCGTCCAAGTCGTTTATTAAGTTGTCAAGTTCGGTTATCAACTCCACGCCTGCGTATATTTCGCCCTTGCGGATTGCTTCCCTGTATTCAAGTAAATAACTCATCTGATTTCAAGCCCTTTAAGAAATGCGCGCAACGGACTTTCGTCCACGCCCTCGTCTTTGCCGTAAACCTTTGCCAACTTGTCCATTATATTTGTATAGGTCTGCAAGTATTCGCGGTATTGCTTGCCTGCTGCCGTGATCTTCTGCAAGGTCGGGTTTTGAGGGTGAAACTTTATATGCGGATATTTCTTCAACTCCGCCAAACGTTCCTCCAAATAAACCGCCTCATCAATCAAACGGTCAACGATTATGCGCTTGCCCTCGTCAACGTCCTTGAAAATGCTGTGTAATTGCTCTGCTCTGCTCATATCCCTACCACCTTTCTATTCCTGCAATGCGCTTTCCGCTTCAATCATATAAAGTTCAAACAATCGGTCACAATGCTTTTCCCATTCTTCCCCGTGTTCCGCTTCCGCACCTGCGATAATGTGTGCTAATTCGTGAGCAAGTAATTCCGTTGCGATTAAAAATGTTATTTCCGCACCGTCCTTTATCGTGGGGGACAGAATTATATTCGCTCCACCGTCGTCGTCGAATACCGTCATTGCGAAACCCTCGTCAACTTCACCGAAAGCAATTCTGTTTATCTTTTTCGCCGCATCGGGGTATTCCTTTTCAAATCCCGCAAGCAATAAATCTATCGGGTTATTTACTATTTTCATTGTATGTTGGCTCATAAATCCCTCCAAACTTTGATATAATTTTTAATAATCGGGTATATTTTCAAAAGTTCCGTAAAAACCTTTCAAAAAATCTCAAATTTTGCCTCGCGGTGCGAAATCTGCTCCCCGTACAGTACCTCAACCCCCTAAAATTTCCACAGGAGGGGGGGTATCCGTTCTAAATTGCAAACCTTTTCTTTCTTTTCTCATATCTTTTACAATCATTCGGGCAAAAGGATATTAAATGTACGACTATATCGCATTGTCTGCAAGTGCTGTTGTGCTTTGCATAGTTGATACAGTCAGCGTTGTATTTGTTTCTCTTTCTCTTTGATAATACTTTCATATTCAATAAGGAGTGCCGTCTTTCCGTGCTGCCACAGGTCTATTCCCCGTCGTCAATGATAAGGAGTTATGCCGACAGCAGGAGTTGCACCTGCCTTGTCCTCTTTGTCGGCGTATGCTCGTCTGTCCGAGCCGTCAACCGTCTTTGCGATTTGTCATATATTAGGGAAGATTATGAGCAACAAAGCCCTTTCAGGATTTGTTTTTATCTTATGCGCTATACCTATCAAACCAAGTGTTAATATACTTTTCCCACTCTTTTATATCTCGTCCGTCCTGCACGGTTGCAAGGCGTGATAACGCTTCTTCTTTGGTGCAGTCGATACATATTTCTTCCGCGCCGTATTCCGCCGCCAAGCGTTCCCTCTCGCCCTTGAAAGGATAACCGCCTATTATCCAAGCATTGATATACTTCCCGCGCTTGTACTTGATACAGTCAAAGAGTGCTTGCTTTACTGCGTCCATACAATCATACAAACGACCACTCTTGATATACATAGGATTGTTGGATATGCAAGCGTATATCTTGTCAACGTCAATTATAAGGTCGTGAATGCCTGCTCGCTCTTTCACATAAGATGATTTGCCAGCAAGCGGGCAACCGTAAACAAGATATGTATGTCGTGTCCACGATCCGAAACGATTATGTATTTCGTTATGGGTGCGGAACGATACGACAAGTATATTATCGGGATTGAGTGTTATATTCGCGTCGTTTACGTTTTCAAGCGTCAACTCAATTTTATGGTGCAGAATAATATCATACGCCTTAACTATCGGCTTGCCTGTCACCTCATCGTAAACAAAGCCGTCTGCCTTTGTCCGTTGCGCTATGATAACTTGACGGAACTCTTTCCATTCCTTTGAACGGTAGAAATCCGAGAGCGTAAGGAAGTATGCCATTATTCAGTCACTTCCTCAATTCGGATAATATCGTCTGCGTCGGTTGTCAGGTGAAAGCGTTTCTTTGCATTGTATTTTGAATATGCTGTAATCTCTTTCACGCAGATATTGCCATTCAACCAATATACAACTCTATATTTTGTCAACTTGTTCATATTTCTTACCATTCCTTAAATTCTGCAAGTTCTTTGCGTAAATCAAGTTCTTCGCGCTTCAATGCGAGTTGTTGCGGATCGTTCGCCCAATTCTCACGGTCATAGTTTTTAAGTGCAAGATTGAGGGCTGCAACGTCAGGCGGCAATTCGTCAATCGTAATTTCGGTGTATTTAACCTCTTTGCCGTCCTCGTCTTTCTTGCTGTATATCTTTTTCTTTTCTACTTTCATACCCAACGCCTTTTTAATAAGTGCGCTGCGCAATTCTTCAACAAGTTGTGTTCGTGGCTTGCTG
Organism: Eubacteriales bacterium; assembly: GCA_045605175.1. GTDB lineage: Bacteria > Bacillota > Clostridia > Oscillospirales > CAG-272 > UBA1740. The sequence goes on from JAZUPL010000006.1 coordinate 17,673, forward strand.
CACAACTCGCCAAAATCCTTATATTGCACCTTGTAATTGTTCCACGCTGCATAAGAAACGCCCAGTGCTTCCGCGACCTGTTTTTCGCTTGCACCGTCGTTAAGCATTTTGTCAATCTTCTCAAAAAACGGCAAAACGTGAGTTTCATATTTTCCTTTTCGCCCCGCTTTTTTCTTTACGTCTGCCATAACACCACCCTGCTTTTACTTGTCGTCATCTATTCGTGCCTTTATAATGTCGATTTCTTTTTCTGCCGAATACATACGCATTACAAGGTTGTTATGTGCCGTCACCCGCTTTTCCAACTGCTCTATGCGGTAATTCGTCTTTGAGTTCCCGACTGCAACCGTGATTATCACCCCAGCAAGCGTAAATATTCCGTTCCATAATTCTGCGTCCATTTAACCACGCTTTCTTTTTTTGACTTCTATAAATTCCAAAAATCAATTTTTACATAACATAATTTACAGCATTTGTCAATAGTTTTTCGTGTTTTGGTAGTATATATATGTCCGTAGTTCTTTTTTTAACCTGTTTCGGTATCGTTCTAAATCTTTACGGCGTTTCCAAGATTTCGTCCGTTTTATATCCCGCTCAACTCTGTCAATCTCGTTTAGGTGCTTTTCAATCGCCTTCATTATGCGCTTTCTATCCTTTCCGCTTTCTGCCCCGTTAAGTTTTCCCAGCGTTTAATTATCACGTCGCAATACTTCGGATCAAGTTCAGCCATTCTGCACCGCCGCCCTGTTTGTTCACTTGCAATAAGTGTCGTTCCGCTACCACCGAATAAATCAAGTACGATGTCGTTTTCTTTCGTGCTGTTTTTTATTTGATAGGTTATCAGTTCCACGGGTTTCATTGTCGGGTGTTCGCCGTTCCTTAAAGGTTTATTAAAATCAAGAACCGTCGTTTGACTGCGGTCGTTATACCATTTATGCGCCGCACCGTCTTTCCAACCGTAAAGACAAGGTTCATGTTTCCATTGATAATCTTGTCGTCCTAATACAAGAGCGTTTTTATTCCAAACTAAACATTGACGAACTTTCCACCCTGCATATTTACAAGCCGAGCGGAAGTTTAAGCCCTCACTGTCAGCGTGCCAAATATAAAATACTGCTCCCTCTTTCATTGCATTGTCCGCCGCCGTGAAAGAGTCTTTCAAAAACTCATAAAAAGCGGTATCAGTCATATTGTCATTTTGTATTGTAAGTTTTTCACTCGTTCCGCCCTCATACGCCACATTGTAAGGCGGGTCAGTTAAAAGTAAATCCGCACTTTCGTTTTCCATAAGCCTTTCAACGGTTGCGCTGGCGGTGCTATCGCCACATATTAAACGGTGCTTTCCAAGTTCCCAAATATCACCCTGCTTTGTTATAGGTTCGTTTTCCTCGTCAACTTCGGGAACTTTGTCCTCGATAATTTCCTGTGGTTCGCTCATTTCGTCGAATATACTCTCGTCAAATCCAAAAGCCGACATATCCACGTCAAACGCTGTCAGTTCTGCAAGTTCCTTTTCCAACGCTTCAAAATCCCACTCGGCAAGTTCCGCCGTTTTGTTATCTGCAAGACGAAACGCCTTTATTTGTTCGTCAGTCAGATCGTCAGCAACTATACAAGGAACGGACGCAAGCCCTAAACGCTCCGCCGCCTTTTTCCTTGTATGCCCGCAGACGATAACATTTTTGTTATCAATCACGATAGGAACTTTGAAACCAAATTGCTTTATACTTTCCGCAACCGCTTCAACCGCTTCGTCATTGTTTCTCGGATTATTCTCGTATTCTCGTAATTCTGCAATATCCTTTTCAATAATCTGCAAGCATAACCGCCGCCCTTTCCTATTGTTTCAAAATGCCTCTTGTGATTGCCTGCGCTACGACATTTACGCCAAGTTTATTATATCTATCCCAATCAATAAGACTATCGGCAAAGCAAGTTTCCACCAATACGGCAGGCATTTCCGTATTTTTTACGACGTACAGGTGAGAACCGTCTTTTACTCCGCGATTTCGGAAACCATATTTGTGCATTTCTTCACATACACCGACAGCAGCAGCCGTCTTTTTCCCTTTCCACGTATAACACTCCGTACCATATCCGCCCCTGCTGGCGTTGAAATGGATTGATACGAATAAATCTGCGTCCGTGTGCTTATTCGCCTTTTCCACGACCTTTTTTAAGTACGCCGTTTGACTTTCCGCCTTGTCAACGTTCGCCACGATCACCGTATGCCCTTTCCCTTTCAAGTACCTTTTTATTGCGTTTACAATTAACCGTGTTTCTCTGCTTTCGTTTATATACCCGACAACGCCCGAACCGCTGCCGTTTTTCGTGTGTCCTGCATTGAGTATAATTTTCATTATATCCGCCCTTTCTGACATTATTTTTTCGCTTTTTTGCAATTTTTTTGCAAAATCAAAGAAAATAATTCTGAAAACCCGTATTATTTTTGCTTTTCTAACGCTCCGACGCATATATACGCCTTTTCTCTTTTCTTTATATATTTATGCTAACAAATCGGCACAAAAAAAGCAAAGGCATTATGCCCCTGCTTTTAGTGTCACCGTTTTATAAACTATTTCGGTTATAACCCGCAACACTTCTTTATCGTTTGTCAAGTCGTCCATTTCGTTTAATATATCCCATAAATAAATACGGTTATCCTCGCATACACGCTCGTTGTATTCGTCTATTGCGTCATCTAATAGGATTGATAATTTATTGTTCATTTTCACGCTTCCTCTCTTTCAAGTCTTGCTCCGTATCTTGCGATTGTGCTTTTCAAGATTTCCATTTCGTGACCGTTATACATTGAAAGAAATTCCTCGCTTGCAACAACAATTCTTATATCTCGCTCCGCAAGGCGTTGTATTGCTTGTGGCATATTTTCGTATGCTCCTACTACTTCATACCCTGTTGCGGGTGCATTTCCGATCGTGATTGTTTTACTCATTTCGTTTACCCCTTTTTATAAGGGCGGCATTACACCGCCCATTTTATTATTTAAGTTCTTTTGTTGCTTGCTTGACTAACTCGGTGATTGTTTCAATTTCCTTTTCATCGTTTCTATCTTGTAAGGTATCCATTACGTCGTTCCACCAATCAAGCGTAAAATCCTCGTTCGGTTGAACCTCGTTGTATTCCTCTACTGCTTGCATTAACTTTTCAATCGCTCCCATTTTTTTAATCCCCTTTTCGTCTTGTTTTTGTGTTCCCTTACTACTTCTTAATAATAACATTTATTCGTATAAAATGAATGTGCCAAAAGACCTATTTTGATAACATTATGACACAAAAAAAGGGAGCGTATATGCTCCCTCTCTTTTTACCAATTATTCACGGCTTGCAAATAGTATTCCGCTTTCGCTTGCTCGTGTTTATGAATTGTGACTTCCTCATTTCCGAGTATAAAGTATAAACATTGTTTTCGGTATAATCCGTCCCTCAATATCTCATACTCCCAATTCCTTGACTTTAATTCCCTAATCAACTTTTCAAACATATTCATTCCCCTTTCTTGTTTACTCTCTTATTATACAACGAAAAAGGAATAATTAAATGGGCAAAAAGTACTATTTTGATAACAAAGCGACACGATTATTTCACTCCTTTATATTTCTTTGATTTTTATACCGTGGACGTAAAGCATAAGTTTCCGCTTAATTATGTAATCTTTCGTCTTGAAACCTTTTGTATCTTCTACAACGGTTTTACCGTTTTCCTTATATACAAAGTCCGCGACATAAGAAACGGCTTGCTCTATAACCTTTCCTTTCTTTATTCCGCCCCGTTTTCCCACGGTGTCGGGTTCACGCTGCGTCGGTATCAAAACGAATTTTACTTGTTCTTGCAAGTCCGTTATTTTACCCGCCTTTTCAAGCAAAGCAAGTTCCGCCGCCCGTCGTGCTTCTTTCCTGCTGTCATAGACCGCGCCTTGATAACGTGCTTTCCTGTTGCCGTATTTTCTCGCCGATCTCATACGTTATCAATCCCCCTGTAATAGTTTCGTTTCGGCGCAACCGAGCGAAAAGCGGGTTGTCAATCCTTGAATAAGCACCGCAAGTTGAGCAGGTGTTTCCCCTCTTGTTTTTGCCCTTTGCTTGATCGTTGGAATTACTCGCAAAAAACGTCCTTTTTCGTAATTCAAGTCGTCGATAGTAAGTTCTGCAAGGGCAATCAGTCCGCTTAAATCGCTACAATATGCTTTCAGTTCGGGTGACAGTCTTTCAAATATATCTTTGTTTCGCTGCCTTGCGTTGTCGCCTTGCGTCTTGCCGTTGGCGTCTATGAAAGTATAAGAATATGCGTACCTATTTCGTGAAACCTCTCTCAAAACGCCTGTCAGTTCCGCCCAAAGTTCCTCGTCGCTCTTTTCGTATGCAACGCACATTTTTTCTATTTGTTCCACAATGTCACCTATACGCGGCGCAAACTTCGCATACTTGATTGAATTGATTACTGCCTTGTCAACGATTTCTTTCGGATAATCTTTCAGTATTGCATACCAAGACTTTATAAGGATTTCCCTTTCTTCGTCCGTCTGCGTTTTATACGCATTTTCAAAGTTGATACGGATTGTTGTTATATATTTGTTTATATCAGTTGGTTGGATCGGTGTCATTCTTCGCCCTCCTCCACGCTTTCCAAAAAATAGCCATTAAGAAAACTGCCTTTTTCGCTCGCTTTATTTTTTTTCATATCGTCAACCATTGGAAAGCTGCCGCCCGTTTCAATAAATTCACGTATAATCCAATCAAGCACTTCCAAAACGTCCGCAATTTCTTCAATCAATTCTTCTTCCGATTTAGCGTTTATAAGTTCCTGCGTTTCTTCAATCAACTTATCTTTCAATGCTTGTTTCAGTTCTTCACCCCGCAAAGCACGGAACGTCACTGTTTTACCTTGCTTTGCAATAATTTCGGGGATTTTATCCCTTACAAGTTTGTTAAAAATCATCAAAATAACGAACCTCCGTTTGTAATTATTTCGTTCATACGATTAAAGTCGTCCATTATTCCGCCTTGCTGGGAAGCGGGAGCGTTATAATTATTGATAGGATAGAACGCTTGCCAACCCCTGCAAATAACCT
>JAZUPL010000007.1:0-4876 GCA_045605175.1 Eubacteriales bacterium
CACTACCCTGCAAATTACGGATTTATCCCCAGGACCTACGGCGACGACAAGGACCCCTTAGACGTTTTGCTTATCTGTGCTGAGCCTATTGAACCCATGACTCTCGTGCGTGCATATCCGATAGGCGTTATCTCGATGATAGACAATGGCCGTCACGACGAAAAGATTATTGCCATTCCTTTCGGCGACCCAAATTACAACCACTACACCGATATAGACGAGTTGCCCTCCCACCTCTTTGAGGAGATGAGGCACTTCTTCACCGTCTATAAAAATCTTGAGGGCAAGGATACCGCAGTAAACGAGGTTTTGCCCCGTAGCGATGCGACAAAGATTATTGCCGAGGCAATAGAAAACTATATAAACGAGTTTTGTAAATAAGTATAAAATAATGAAAGCCAAGCAGACGGATACTTTTTGAGTAACGCCACTTGGCTTTTTTGTTTTTATAATCTGCCTGTAAACTACCTCTTTGCGGTGCGTGTCACTTTCCACCAAACAAGGCTGCGAGGTCGATACCCTTGGCGCGCATCATATCCCCTATCGTACCCGACGCCGAGCCGCAGGAAAATACGAAGCCGTCTGATTTTTCCCTCTCTCTTTTTTTGGGTGGGGGCTGAGGCATTGGCATATCGGCAAGGGCGGACGGCTCTACCGATAGCATCCGACAAAATTCACTTAGCGATTTAATTCTTATATGTTCCCCGAAGCGACGCCTTTCAAGTCGAGCAGAACGATATCTTGTGTGCTCTTTCGGTTCTTTTTGTGCAAGTTCCTCGTCGGTGGCAACGAATATATTACAGTTTGACACCGTCCCGTCATACCTGCCGCCTGCCGAATAGATAAGGTCTATTAGTATTATCGTATCCCGAAGCGACTCGTTTTCAATATCCTGGGAAAAGCACACGGTCTTGCCATACAGGGGGTGCTCTTCGTCCGACTCTTTATAAGGAAGACGGTCTATGTAATTTTTCAAAAGCTTGCGACGTCTTTTATACGGCACAAGGTCTATGTTTTTATCTACAAGTTCAAACAATTCCTCAAAAGTGCCGCCGTAGTAACCGCTCTTATCCTCGCGGCTATACCCACGTGAAGTTAGGCTCTCTTTAACAAACTGCATAGGGGTGAGGTTGAGCCGTTTACAAATGCAGGAAAGCAGACGCATCGTAAGAAGGGCATCCTCGTCGCTCTTGTGATGGTGTGAAGCCTTTTCAAGGCCGAGTTCCTCCTCCAGATTTTCAAGCGAAACGCGGTCGGTGGTGTTGATATACTCGCGATAAAGCCTCTGTGTGTCGAGGAAGTTGAACAGGATAGGGGGCAGGTCATATCTTGTGGTTGCCTTGCGCAAGAACTCTGCGTCGTTTATCATCGCGTGGCCCACCACGATTTGCTCGGGTTCTTCTACCAACTCTTTTATTCTTCTGTAAAACGTGGGGAACTTGGGAGATGAAAAATACCTCTGTTCGGTAAAGAACAGTTTTATCTCGTTTCCATTATGTCCTACGAGGGGGGTAAATGGGCTTTCGGGGTTTATGACCAGCAGATTTTGCTCTAAAATATTGAAATGTTCATCGGTCAGTACATATCCAAACTCGCAAATATGCACACCGTCACAACACTCTATATCAAAAAACAAATATCGCATTTTTGACTATGCCCCTCTCTAAAAATAATACATATATTTTACAACAACCTAACGCTTTTGTCAATAAAATCGGCGAAATAGGGCGAATAAAAGCGAAAGAAAAAGGTCACCGCGATTTATACGGTGACCTATGTATTATTCGTTTTGTCCGTCGCCCTTTTCCTCACTGTCAAGGTTGCCTGAGCAACCGTCACACCGACCGCCACATTTTGAGGCGTAGGGACAACCGATGCAGCCTTTTCCGTCCTTTTTAGACTTGACTATATATGCAACAGCACCGCCTATAATAAGGGCTATTGCCACAATTACTATTATGTCAATAGGTGTCATTTTACACCTTCACGCTCTCGGCGTTCTTACTCTCCCTCTCTCTTTTGACATCTCTTTGCTTTTTTATAATAAGCACGGTGTAAAGAGCAACAATAGCGAGGAAAACTATCCAACCTAATACGGGTGCCCAAGCATTTGAGAAGTTTGCGCCCGTGAAGAGAGTACCAAAGAAGTTGACGAGGAAGCCTATGCTGTAACCCACCGAGAACTGCAATCCGATGCCTGCCCAGAACCATTTTTTGTTGTTTATCTCCGAGTTCATAGCACCGATAGCGGCAAAGCAGGGGGGAGTAAACAGGTTGAACATCAAAAACGCAAGGGCTACCACCGCCGTCATAGGACCACTGCTGCCCATACCAAAGGCATTAGCAATCTCGGATAACTGCGCCCCACCCTCTATGGCGAGTTCGTCAACGTTGATAAGGTTAGTAATACCAAAGCAAACCGCAAGAGTGGCAACGACGTTTTCCTTGGCTATAAAGCCTGTAATTGCCGCCGCGGCAAGTTGCCAGGAGACGTAACCGACAACAGGAGCGAATATGTATGCAAACGGGGTTGCAATAGTAGCAAGAATAGAGGTGTTCTCTGCGCCCTCCTCTATTATCTGGAACGCCCAGTTGAAGTTTTGCATTACGTGGACAACGAAGTTGCACACGAGTATTATAGTGCCCGCCTTTACTATGTAGGACCAGCCACGCTGACACATAGAAACGAGCGCACGCAGAAGACTCGGAGCCTTGTATTCAGGAAGTTCTATAATGAAGAAGGATTTGCGAGCCTTGTGACCTGTAAGGAGATTTATAAGCAGAGCCCCAAGGAGAATTATAACAATTCCCGCAAAGTACATAAGCGTACCGACCACGGGAGAGTCCCCGAAGAACACGCCCGAAAACAGAGCGATAACAGGGAGTTTTGCTCCGCAGGGCATAAAGGGAGCAAGCATAGCGGTCGCCATACGCTCTCTCTCATTACGAATTGTGCGACACGCCATTACACCGGGGATAGCACAACCCGTACCTATAACGAAGGGGATAACCGATCTGCCCGAAAGCCCTACCCTCTTGAATATAGGGTCAAGAACAACCGTGGCACGAGCCATATATCCGCAATCCTCAAGAAGAGCAATAAGGAAGTACATCACCATAACGAGGGGTAAGAAACCGACTATGGCAATAAATCCACCTATTATGCCGTCAACGAGTATAGAAGCCCATATACTGTCAGAGTTCAGCAAGCCCGCAACCGCTTCCTGCCCCATTTCAAGGAGTCCCACAAGCCAATCGGCAAGCCAAACGGCAGGGCCGGACTGGGAAATCCAGAACACGGCAAACATAATCAGTGCAAAGATAGGAATTCCAAACCACTTGTTTGTAAGTATATCGTCTATCTTATCCTGAAAATTCCTTTGGTTAGACAGTATTTTTCTGTTTTCAACCTTTGAAACAATTTCGTTTACAAAGTCAAAACGCTTTCTGTCAGCAGCCTCAACCGAAGCCTTATTGGTAAGGTCAATTTTCCCCTCTGTGTAGGGGGCTTTTTGCATAGTGCCGAAGAGCGAAACCGCCGCCTTTACAACCTCTTCCATACCCTTTGCCGCGGTGGAAATGGTCTCAACCACAGGGCAACAGAGCAGGTCTGAAAGTTTCTTTGCGTCTATGGCGTTCCCCTTCTTGCTGTTGGAGTCGGACTTATTAAGAGCGACAACCACGGGTATGCCGAGTTCAAGCAGTTGCGTGGTGAAAAACAGGCTACGGCTCAGGTTTGTTGCATCGACGATGTTAATAATTACGTCGGGGTGCTCGTTTCTAACATAGGAGGAGGTTATACTCTCCTCAGAGGTAAAGGGCGACATTGAATATGCACCCGGCAGGTCAACCGCTATCAAGCCCTCGTTGCCCGAACAATATACACTTTTTATAGGATGCTCTTTTTTATCAACGGTAACGCCCGCCCAGTTGCCGACCCTTTCATTTCTGCCGGTAAGAGCATTATACATCGTGGTCTTTCCGCTATTCGGATTTCCCGCGAGTGCAATTCTCATATTTAGGATTCCTCCTTATATATCTTAAGTTTATTAACACAACAATTCGGTTAGCATAGGCTAACCGAGGGGTAAAAAATAAGCCCTTTGAGGATTATTTTTCTTCAAGTGTGATGGCCTCTGCCAACTGAACGTCGATGCTGTATCTTGCGTCCTTAATGGCAACCGTAAAGCCGCCTCTGCGATGTGCGATAACGGTTATCGGCTCTCCACTATAACACCCGAGCGAAAACAGAAACGCATCAAGTTCTTCGTCGTTGGTATTTATATCTTTGATGATATACGAAACGCCCTCTGTTGCATCACGTAGTGTCATATCGCACCTCACAAATTTAGTTGAGTTAGCATAGGCTAACCGTATATATAATACTCCTCTTACACAAAAAAGTCAAGTGTTTTTTCTTTTTTTCCTGCACTTTTTCTCAAATTTGTGTAATTTTTCTTCTACGTGAGCGTCTTTTAAATTGTCGCTTTGTTTATTTTAACCATAGACGGAATGAGAAAATAATTGCTTGATTTTTCTCTTAAAATATGATATGCTATATATAGATAGATTATAAAAGATTATTTAGAAGGAAGTGAAACAGTAATGCACCTTCAAGAATCGGGCGAGATGTATCTCGAAACAATATACCTGCTCACAACAGAAAAAACTCACGTACGCAGTATAGACGTATGCGAGCATATGGGCTTTTCCAAGCCGAGCGTCAGCCGTGCGATAGGATTTCTTAAAAACGGCGGATATGTAACCGTTGATAAAAACGGCTACCTTACCCTTACCGAGGCGGGACTTGAGGTAGCGAAGAAGATGTATTCAAGGCACAAACTGCTCTCCGACCTCTTGATAAGCCTTGGCGTGG
>JAZUPL010000008.1:0-42840 GCA_045605175.1 Eubacteriales bacterium
TGTCCCCTAACCTTCAGATTTCACAAAAATGTACGCGGTTCAATCCCGCAGAAACAAAAAACCGCCCCAGGCATAAGCGTGTTATCCTTAACGGAGAACACGCAGTCAAATCCGTCTTCGACGGGTGAAATCCACCTGCGGTGGATGAAATCGCTTTCGCGATGAAATCCTGCTTCGCAGGGTTGTATTTAGACGGATTTGATTTCATCCAAGGCGTGTCTTGGATTTCATCTGAACGAAGTGAAGATTTCATCGTGGCTTGCCACGATTTCATTAAAAGGCAGAGAAAGAGATAACATTTCGGTGAAGAACCGATTTGTTATCTCTTTCTGCTTGTAATATGGATTTGGGCTTAGCCCGCAAAGTGTTTGACTAGTCAAATGCGTTGCTCGCACTTAATAGTGTTTTTCAAATTCTCCGATAAGAACATCACCCATTGGCAACTCTTTTTTGTTATTAATCGCTTATCAAATCCTCAAAATATCCGTGATAGGATAGGTCAAGCGGATCGTTCGGGAAGAGGAAGTGATACAGTTCTGCGCAATAATCATCGGTCATTGATGCCATATAGTCCACAACTATCTGGTTCGGCTCGGTTTCGATATAAGGCATCGGCGCGGCATAATGGTTATTCTGCACGAAGTCGATATGATGTTTAAATATCGGGGATGACTTAACTCCCCTCTTAAGGTCAGAGAGCAGACGATAATACATTCTCTGCATAAAGGGCTTTACAATTTCATCAAGTACCTTTGCTACCCCTTCTGCCTTGTAAATCATATCATAGTTTTTACGCTTTGCCTCTGCCAAGCCCTGATAATGTTCATAATCAAGCATTATATACGGCTTGCCATAACTCTGCTCTATTATATTTACTTCAAGGTTGTTAATAATCTCGGCATTTACCGTTCCTATTCCCGATGCGCCGAGGTCATGAGGAGAATCAATAAGTCTTGCTTGCATTGCGTCCAGTCTATCCTTACCAAGATAGGCAATTATGTCGCAAACCCTTACTACGCACCCCTCAATAGTAGAGGGAACTATCTCACGAATGTTTGATTCGTCCACATAACAGGACTCTACCATTCTGTCAAAGCTGGCAAAATCGGTCATAGGCGAGGGACGGTACTCGTGCATTTCCAACTCACCGTTGTGAGTAATGATACCGTTAAGGGTGTCAAGAGTAATGTTTAGGGGAAAGATTTTATCAAGAACACGAACCGAGTGAACATTGTGATTAAAATATCTGCTGGTTTCTGCGTGATAGACCTCGCTTATATAACGCTCTCCTGCATGGCCAAAAGGTGTGTGGCCGATATCGTGACCAAGCGCTATCGCCTCGATAAGATCTAAATTAAGATTAAGTACCGAGCCTATTGATCTTGCTATCCTCGACACAAGTTGTACGTGCAAAGCACGACGAGTGATATCGTCGTTTTTGTAGAAAGAAAATACCTGTGTCTTGTCCGTATATCTATTGTAATAAGGGCTATGCAATATTTTATCTACGTCACGTGCATACGCAGGACGCCATATAGTTTCTTGGTCCTCGTCGGGAATTCGACGTATCGCACGCGAACTGTCTGCCATAAACTGCGGTCTTGTTCCTCGCAAAATGTCCTCACGAATACGCTCGGATAACTCGGCAGATAGTTGCTCGTAATAAGGCATATTATTCCTCCTATACATTTTTTCTTTATTATAACACAAAGGCTTTGTGTATGTCAATAATATCATAATATTTGACTATTTGCATAGCAAACTCATAACGATGGACAAAAAAGCGAGAGTGCTTACTTTGCAAGCCAATAACAACAAACAAAATAAAAAACCTGCCCCGGGTCAAGAGCAGGTCTTAATAATTATGCCATATTGTTGAGTTTGATTGCGAACTCAGACTTCTTGTGAGCAGCATTGTTTCTGTGAAGAATGCCCTGCGCAGCAGCCTGGTCAACCTTCTTAACTGCAAGTCTGAAAAGCTCGGTAGCAACAGCCTTGTCACCAGACTCTACTGCAGCATTGAACTTTTTGATAATGGTTTTAAGCTGGCTCTTTGCCATCTGGTTTCTAAGAGCCTTGGTACGGTTTACAAGAATACGCTTTTTTGCGGACTTGATGTTAGCCATTTTGTTCTCCTTAATAAAATTATGGAATAAATCCTGCGACAGGTACCGTACAAAAACTGTCGGCTGAGAGGGTCCGAACCATTCTTGCTTAATACGCATATCACATTTTTGTTCATACATTTAGAAATTATAGCATCTTTGTTTCCAAAAATCAAGTCCTTTTTTAAAAAAAGATTAATTTTTTTGTATAAATGTTTGAAAAAATATTGAATTTCCTATTGACAATACACAAAATATCTGTTATACTTGTAAAGTAATTTGCTTTACAGCAAGATTGGTGGTGCTACTGTGTTTGAAAAAAATATGAGAATTTCCTATCTTCTCGATTTTTATGGCGAGGTTCTCGACGAGCATACACGCACCGTTATGGATACCTATTACAATGATGATTTGTCCCTGTCAGAACTTGCCACCGAGGTGGGTATTTCTCGCCAAGGTGTCAGACACATTATCAAAAAAGGTGAGGAACAACTCCTCTTCTTTGAAGAAAGGCTCGGACTCGCCGAGCAAAACGAGCAGTTGCACTCTGTGGCTCTTTTTCTCAAAGAACTGCGTGAGAAACTTGCTTCGGGGAGTTTTACCGTCGAGGGCGACTTAATAGAAAGGCTTGACGATGCAATAGGTATTATACTTAAAAAAACTGAATGAACCCTTTCGGGTAGAAGGAGGTCATATGGGTATGTTCGGTAGCCTTGCCGAAAAACTTGCGAACGCCTTCAAGCGTTTTCGCAGTAAGGGCAAGTTGACCGAGGCGGATGTCAAAGAAGGTATGCGTGAGGTAAAACTCGCACTTCTTGAGGCAGACGTCAACTTTAAGGTTGTAAAAGAATTTATTAAAGCAGTAACCGAGCGCGCAATAGGTCAAGAGGTCTTGGAAAGCCTGTTGCCTGCTCAACAAATAGTTAAAATCGTAAACGAGGAACTTATCGCACTTATGGGTGGCGAGGTCGCAAAGATCTCTATTAACCCCAAGCCACCGACGGTTATTATGATGGTCGGTCTTCAGGGCGCAGGTAAGACTACTCACTCGGCAAAGATTGCCGCCCACTTCAAGAGCAAGGGCAAATCTCCCCTGTTGGTCGCCTGTGACGTTTACCGTCCTGCCGCAGTTGATCAATTGAAGATAGTTGGCGAGAGCGCTGGTGTTCCTGTTTTCGCTATGGGAACTAAAATCTCCCCTGTCGAGATTGCCAAGGCGGGTGTAGAATTCGCTAAGAAAAACGGTCACGATATGGTATTTATCGATACCGCAGGCCGTCTGCACATCGACGAAGACCTGATGAAGGAACTTGTAAATATTAAAAACAGTGTGAATCCCACCGAGATTTTGCTTGTAGTAGATGCGATGCTTGGTCAGGACGCAGTTAACGTATCCAAGTCCTTCAATGACCTGCTTGATATTACAGGTGTCGTTCTTACAAAAATGGACGGTGACACTCGTGGTGGTGCTGCCCTGTCGGTTAAATACGTTACGGGCAAGCCTATTAAGTTCGTCGGTACAGGCGAAAAACTTGACGCTCTTGAGCTGTTCTACCCCGACAGAATGGCATCTCGTATTCTCGGTATGGGAGATATTCTCTCGCTTATCGAAAAGGCAGAGCAGGCATTTGACAAAAAGAACGCCGAGGAACTTGAGAAGAAGATGCGTGAGCAGACCTTCACTCTTGAGGACTTCCTTGAACAGATGCGTCAATTAAAGAAAATGGGAAATCTTGAACAAATTCTCGCTATGCTCCCAGGCGCAAATACCGGTGCACTTAAAAATGCCTCTATTGACGAAAGTCAAATGGGTAAAATCGAGGCTATTATCCTCGCTATGACTCCCAAGGAGCGTATGTATCCCGAAATCATCAATGGCTCTCGCAGAAGAAGAATAGCAAAAGGCTCGGGAACTACGGTTGAGGACATAAACAAACTGCTCAAGCAATTTGACCAGATGAAGAAAATGATGCGTCAATTCACAGGCGGCAAGGGAAAACGCCGTGGTATGCCTTTCGGCATGAAGTTGCCCTTTTAATTAGTTAATCAATAAAAATAATATAAAAACATTTTGGAGGAAACAAAAATGGCAGTTAAAATCAGACTTAAAAGACTTGGTGCAAAGAAGGCACCCTTCTATCGTGTAGTTGTAGCAGACGAGAGATCTCCCCGTGACGGTAAGTTCATCGAGGAAATTGGTTACTACAACCCTCTCACCGATCCCGTAGATATCAGAATCGATGCAGAAAAGGCAACCAAATGGCTCGCTAACGGTGCTCAGCCCACCGAAACCGTAAGAACTATTCTCAAAAAAGCCGAGATCATTAAGTAATCTACAAAACTCGGTTTTGAGAAAGGTAATAATATGGAACTCAGTCAGGTGTTGACAGATATCGCTCGTGCCATAGTTGATAATCCCGATGCGGTAGTGGTTGAGGAAACCGCCAACGGAAACGATGTTGAACTCGTTCTCACCGTTGCAGAGTCCGACACAGGTATGGTAATCGGTCGTCATGGTAGAATCGCAAAGGCTATTCGCCAGGTTATGAAGGCCGCAGCAAACACTTGTGGCAAGCGTGTAACTGTTGAAATCAAATAAAAGCATTCCTCGGGTTATCTATGCCCGAGGATACTTTTTTATGTAAACTAAACAAAATCAAGGAGATTATTCTGTGCAAATCAACGTAAATTCTCAACAGTTTATGTGTTTGACACGGAAAAGATGCTATGAAAAAATATATAATGTCATTAGACCAAGGAACAACCTCATCTCGTGCTATTCTGTTTGACGAATACGGTAACGCGGTAAGTATGGCACAAAAGGAGTTTGCGGGAATATATCCACGCGAGGGTTGGGTCGAACACGATCCTATGGTAATATGGTCCACCGAAATGGCGGTAGCAACCGAGGCTTTAACTATGGTTGGAAAGAATTGGTCTTCTGTCGCCGGTATAGGTATTACCAACCAAAGAGAAACTACCATAGTCTGGGACAGGGCGACAGGAACACCCATATACAACGCCATTGTATGGCAGTGCCGAAGAACTGCAAATTTCTGTGACGAACTAAAGGCTCGTGGGCTTGAGAAAATGATTCGCCAAAAGACGGGCCTTATGATAGACCCCTATTTTTCGGCTACGAAACTCGCATGGATATTAGATAATGTCGAGGGAGCAAGGGAAAAAGCGGAAAAGGGCGAGTTGTGTTTTGGCACAGTGGATTCCTGGCTTATCTGGAAAATGACAGGCGGAAAGGTGCATGCAACAGACCATTCAAATGCATCAAGAACTCAACTTTACAACATACATACAGGCGAGTGGGACGATGAATTACTTGAACTTTTCAATATTCCCCGCTCTATTCTCCCGACTCTTATGGATTCAAGCGGTATATTTGGATACACCGACGAGGATTTGTTCAGCGAATGTGTACCTATTGCAGGTGTGGCAGGCGACCAACAATCCGCCCTTTTCGGTCAATGCTGCTTTGACAAGGGTAATATCAAAAACACCTATGGCACGGGTGCCTTTCTGCTCATGAATACCGGAGATACGCCTTTCGTTTCTGATAGTGGACTTATTAGCACGGTTGCTTGGTCTATCGCAGGCAAAAGAACCTATGCCATAGAAGGCTCGGTATTTACAGCAGGTGCGGCAATAGGTTGGCTTAGGGACGGACTTAGAATAATAGACAGTTCTTATGATAGCGAATACTACGCCTCCAAGGTTGAAGATAGCGGTGGTGTTATCGTTGTTCCTGCCTTTACAGGTCTTGGCGCTCCGTACTGGGACCCCTATGCAAGAGGAATGATTATAGGTATTAACAGAGCCACAACTAAAAACCATATCATAAGAGCAACCCTCGAATCGCTTGCATACCAGACTGCCGACGTGGTTGAACTTATGGAAAAATCAAGCGGCATAAAGGTAGAAAGCCTTTCTGTTGACGGAGGTGCAAGCCAAAACCGACTTTTGCTCTCTATCCAAGCAGATGTTTTAGGAATACCTCTTGAAAGACCAAAGAATATTGAAACCACCGCCCTCGGTGCGGCGTACCTTTGCGGACTTGCTCTCGGAGTCTATTCCTCTACCGATGAAATACGAAAAAAACACGAAATAGAGTTTTCAGTAAGTCCGGAAAAGGACGATTGTTGGCGAGAGGAAAAATTCCGAATCTGGAGAAAGGCAGTTAAACGCTCGCTTGAGTGGATAGAATAACTTTACTAACAAAAAGGTCGCTTTCGCGACCTTTTATGTATATTTTATGCGGGAACGTTCTCAAATAAGAAGGAGAAAAAGTGAATAATTAATAATACAAAAAGGAAAGTCTATCACTTGCGTGCGCGACTTTCCTTTTTGGAGCTGGAGATGGGATTTGAACCCACGGCCTATTGATTACGAATCAATTGCGCTACCACTGCGCCACTCCAGCTTGACTTTGTTATTTTAGCATTTTTTTGTTTATTTGTCAAGGGGATTTATTTCAAAATATACCCCTATTTTATTTTTGCGAACATTTAGCATATTTTCCCCTTGACAAAGAGTTTTGTTTTTGCTAAAATATGTATGCAAAATAAGTAAATATCCCGTTATTTTCTATACTATGCAGGCATAGTTTAGTGGTAGAATTTCAGCTTCCCAAGCTGACTGTGCGGGTTCGATTCCCGTTGCCTGCTCCATAAAGGGACTGCTTCATTTAGGCATAACCGAATAAAAACACCGAGGTGTTGTATTACGCAGCACCTCGGTTGCGTTTTTTACAATTTTGAAGAAAATTAAGGTTGAAAACCACCGGTTTTCTTCATTTTATGGTGTTTTTATTCTATCGCCGTTTCCTCGCTCGCCGTACTTTTGTACGGCTATGGCTCGTCAGCCGACGATTTCTGCTCTAAATCAAGCGAGCCCCAAAGGCGCTTCGCACTAAGAATTCAGATTTTTTGCCCCAAAAGTCCCCAAAAACCTTGGTTCATCTGAATTCTTAATGACTCAGCCCCTTTTTAGCGTTATAGGAGTTCGGAAATTGCCTCAATTGCATCTCTTTGATATTTTGAATAGTAAGTACCGTCACAATTCACAGTTACATCGGCATACTTTTCATATAGAGGAGTTCTTTCTTCATAAAGCGACAATAGAGTTTGTCCGGGTCGCAATATAATTCCTCTTTTTGAAAAATCTCCAAGTCTTTTTTCAATAGTTGGATATGAGCAATAAAGATATACTACTTTACCCATTGATTTGAGGTATTCCATTCCCTTTGCGGAATACACTGCACTTCCACCGGTAGATAAGAGCAGATTTTCCCCGTCTTTATTAAATATTGAAAGAAGAATTTCCTCTTCAATTTTTCTAAATTCGTCACAACCAAGCCTGTCAATAAGTTCTGATAGGCTTGTTCCGTACTTTTTCTCAATAATGTGGTCGGTGTCAACCTGTTTCATTTTTAATTTGCTTGCTATTTGCCGACCGATGCAGGACTTTCCGCTTCCCGGCATGCCAATAAGGGTGATAATCATGCTAACCTCAAAAATCAATTATCTCAATTGTTTCTCCTGCATTTATTTCAAAAATTTCTGCAGTATATGCGTCTAAACTAAATATTATTGCCGTTTCTTTCTTAATTAATGATTTCGCCTTGCTTGAAAAACCAACATTCAGTTTATTTTTTGAATTATTCACTACTGTAATGTAGGATTTTCCCTTTTCACTACGAGAAAAAACGAGAGTTTGCTCGTCAAGGTAACAAAGTCTAAAATCACCACTTTTGTAGGCGGAATATTTTTTTCTTATTAAACCGAGTGTACGGTAATGCTTTAATAAGTCGTTGTCCTCCTTACCCCAAGGGTAAGGCATACGATTAAAGGGATCGTGATAGCCCTCAAGACCAACCTCGTCACCGTAGAAAATCGTAGGAATACCGGGTAAGGTTGCAAGAATAGTATAGGCGATTTTGAGTTTCTTGATGGCAATTGTTCGCTCGGCTTTGTTCATACGAAGTTTTGCAAGGTATGAATTAGTACGTCCCTCTGAACTCTCCCCGCCTAAGACGGTTAAAATCCTCTCGGTGTCGTGTGTGCCGAGCAGATTCATCTGCATATCACGAACTCTTAAAGGAGCGTTGTCTGTGACCGTTGTTAGTGCGTAGTAAAGACTGTTAGTTTTTCCAAATCTCAAATATTCAATTATTCCCGTTCTCACAGGATAATTCATTACACCGTCAAGTTCTTCGCCTAAATAATATGTTTTACGAGTTTCGTAGGCAATTTTATTGGATGCGTCCTCCCAAACCTCGCCGTACAAAATGTTTTCCTTATTGTGATTCGAAAGTGTTGCCTTGATTTTTGCAACTAAATCATCGGGAAGTTCGTCCACCACGTCAAGCCTAAAGCCGTCAACACCCATTTTTGCATAGGTATCCACAACACCGTTTTCACCTGTGATAAAATTGCAAACTTCTTGATTCTTGGTGTTAATTCTCGGCAGAATGTCGATTCCCCACCAACAGGTGTATTTATCGGGATAACTTTGGAAGTCATACCAAGAGTAATATTCCGACTCTTTTGACTGGTATGCGCCAAGGGAGGGATAGTTTCCCTCGCGGTTAAAATAAATACTGTCAGAGCCTGTGTGATTAAATACTCCGTCAAGTATTATGGATATGCCCCTATTGTGTGCTTCCTTTAACAAAGCACATAATGCCTCCCTGCCGCCAAACATTGTGTCAACCGTCATATAGTCGGCGGTATCATACTTGTGATTTGATGCGGCATCAAATATAGGACTTAAATATATAATATTTACCCCAAGCGAACTAATGTAATCAAGTTTTTCGATAATACCCCAAAGAGTACCACCATAAAAACGGTTGTTTTTCAGTGGTGCACCGGGATAAAGTGGATATTCGGGTATTATATCCCATGAGTCTTCAATAATGGCGTTTTCCTTTATCTCTGCATTTCCACCGCGGTTAAACCTGTCAACAAATATATGGTATATTACACCGCCAAGTTTGCTTTTAGGCGCATCATATACCGGCTCTGTCACTGTAAGTTGAAAATACTCGCCATCACTTTTTTGTGTAAGGTAAAGTTCCCTGCCATTTTTGTAGCCATAAAAGTCGCCATAAACCGTGTGGATTATAAATCTAAAAAAGTAAAGTCCCTTGCCAAGCGTAGAAAGCACAACATCAAATTCATAGACATCATACTGCTTTTCTAAATCTGTCCATTCTGAAACTATCTCTGACTTTTTTACCTTGAGCGACTCATCAAAGATTTCTACTTTTACAGAAACTACTCCCAAGATTCTTGGGAGTAGAATTATTAACTGTGCTTTTTCATCCTTTTCGTATGCTGTCCTGTAACCTCTTTGACCGTTATGAATATAGTTAACAAAGCCTCGAAGATCATGGTAAGCAGGGGTTGAAAAACGAAAAATATTCACAAATAACCTCTTTATGAATTGTGTTTATTTATAGGAGTGATATGCCAAATCTCGCTTGCATACTTGCTAATACTGTTATCCGAGGCAAATACACCGCTTGTTGCAGTATTCATAAGCGACTTTCTTGCCCAGCCCTGCCTGTTTCTGTAATCAGCCAATGCGCTCTTATATGCGTACATATAGGACTCGAAATCTGCAAGACACATAAAGGGGTCTGCTACACCGTAGCCGGGGTTAATAAGATAATCGGCAATATGCGAGAAGTCTTGACCACCGATAGGCTGATATAACCTGTCTATAACCTTCTTAAGTGTGGGCGAGGAATGATAATAATCACGAGAAACGTATCCCGTTCTCCAAAGCTCATCAACCTCATGAGTATTTAGACCGAAGATATATATATTATCTCTGCCAACCGCTTCAAGAATTTCCACGTTAGCACCGTCAAGAGTACCCATTGTCACGGCACCATTCATCATAAGTTTCATACAACCTGTGCCGCTTGCCTCTTTACCCGCAAGAGAAATCTGTTCAGATATATCAGCCGAAGGGATAAGCACCTCTGCGAGCGATACATTATACTCTTCCATAAAGACTATTTTCAAGCGATCCTTGGTAAGAGGATTGCTCTCAAGTTCCTTTGCAAGGAACCAGATAAGTTTGATTATCTTCTTTGCCATTACATAACCGGGTGCAGCCTTACAACCGAATATAAAGGTCTGGCTGGGGATGTCACAGGAGGGGTTTTCGACAATCTCATTATAAAGAGCGATAATTTTTAGCACGTTGAGAAGTTGGCGCTTATACTCGTGCATTCTCTTTATCTGAACGTCAAAGATGGATTCGGGATCAATTCTGATACCAGTACGATTGTATGCAAAGAAGGCAAATGATTCTTTGTTGAAGTGCTTGATGTCAAGTATGCGAGAAAGAACCTGCTCGTCATCCTTGTATTTTTCAAGACCGATAAGGTGCGACGCATCCTCACGGAACTCAGGCCCGATAAGCTCGTCAAGCATACTTGCAAGGCTTGGGTTGGAATTATTAAGCCACCTTCTGTGAACGACACCGTTAGTTACGTTTGTAAACTTCCAAGGAGTCATCTTGTAGAAATCGTGGAATATTGTCTTTTTGAGAATATCACTGTGCAAGGCAGAAACGCCGTTAACCGTGTGTGAGCCAACTATTGAGAGGTTAGCCATTCTGACCTGGTTGTAGGCAACAATCGCCATTCTTGAAATTCTGTCCCAGTCACCTGGATAGAGATTCCAAAGGTCCGCGGTAAAGCGTCGGTTAATCTCGTTTACAATCATGAATATTCTTGGCAGTTTCATCGAGAAGAGATCAACCCTCCAACACTCAAGCGCCTCGGGAAGCACCGTGTGATTGGTATAGGACACCGTCTTAACAACAATATTCCATGCATCGTCCCAGGAGTAGGAATAAACGTCCATAAGAATTCGCATAAGTTCAGGTATTGAGTGCGCGGGGTGAGTATCGTTGATATGAATAGAAATCTTATCCTCGAACCCCGAGAGCGAGCCGTGTTCTGCAAAATAGTCGCTAATAATACTCTGAAGAGAGGCGGAAACGAGGAAATACTGCTGTGTAAGACGAAGAAGTTTACCCTCGTCGTAATTATCCGCAGGATAAAGTTGCTTTGTAATTTGCTCGGCGTTGTTAGCATTCATATTCATAACATAACTGTTATGAGTAGTTTGAGTGTTTAAGTTGGTGTACGCCGGTCTTGCTCTCCAAAGTCGAATGGTATTTACGGCATTAGTAGTTGTGCCGGGAATAAGAAGATCGTAAGGAACAGCCTTAACCTCATCATAATCGAAATTGATTATATGGTATTCACCCGACTCCCATTTTTCCTCTATTTTTCCACCAAGACGAATAGTGACGCTTCTTTCAGGGTGAGGAACGAGCCAAACACCGCCACGTCCAAGCCACTCGTCGGAAAGTTCAACCTGCTCTCCGTCAACAATCTTCTGTCTAAACAGACCGTTTTCATAGAGCAAAGAGTATCCGTTAGCTGCATAATCTTGGGCGGTTAAGGAATCCATAAAGCAAGCGGCAAGCCTGCCAAGACCTCCGTTTCCAAGTCCCGGATCTACCTCGCAGGCATATACCTTTTCAAAGGAAGAACCAAGATCGGTAAGAATAGAGCAAAGGTCGTCGTAAAGACCGAGATTTATTGCATCGTTTTTAAGCGCTCTACCGACCAAAAATTCCATACAGAGGTAGCACACCTTTTTGCCGTTTACCGCTCTTATTCTCTTTTTGAAATCGGTACGGTAGTCGATCATTATATCTTTAAGCACCTGAACGGTTGCAAAATACAAATGCTCTTCTGTGGCACTTGAGGGGTCTGTAATACCTCTTGTAATCAGTTTTGCTTCAATTCTTTCACGGAGTTCGTGTTTCGATATTTTTACCTTTTCACCGGTAATGGGGTTTGCACTTGCTTTAGTTATCATTGAATTTTATATCCTACCAATTTAATAGATTCTTGTAAATCTGCATATATTTTTCGGCAGATTTTTGCCAAGTAAAATCAGAAGCCAACGCCCTCTTGCGTAGAGACTCCCACTCGGCCTTGTTGTTATATACTTCTACTGCGTGTTTTACTGCACTAAGTAACTCGTGTGCGTTGTAATTGTTAAAGCGGAAACCGTTCGATCCTTCCTCGCCATACGGAATAATCGAATCGTATAGGCCACCAACCGCACGTACCAAAGGAATAGTTCCATAGGAACAACAAATCATCTGCGCAAGACCACAGGGCTCGCTCTTCGATGGCATCAGGAACAGGTCGGCAGAGGCGTACATTCTCTTTGATAGCACTCTGTCAAACTTGATAAGCGCGCGGAAATTAGGATGATTTGCTTCAAGAGCACGGAACGCATTTTCGTATTCAGGCTCGCCTGTGCCGAGAACAACCAACTGCAGTCTTTGTTCAAGTATTTCATTCGCTACGTGCAGAACAAGATCTATACCCTTTTGAGAGGCGAATCTCGTTATCATTACAACGAGAGGAATAGATGGATCTGTGTCAAGACCAAGTTCCTCGCAAAGAGCCTTTTTGTTCTTTGCTTTGCCAGATTTGACGGTTCTCTTTGTATATGAGAAGTCTATTTCTCCACCCTTGTCAGGCGAGAAATACTCATAGTCAATACCATTTATTACACCGGATAATTTATGCGAAGCCTGATTCATCACCTCGGCAAGACCGAAGGCAAAGAAATCATATTTTAATTCCTCGGCATAGTGAGGGCTGACCGTGGTGATATAGTCTGTAACTGTAACTGCACCCTTCATTAGGTTGATGCAACCGTCATAGTCTAAAATCGAATAATACTTGTTATCAAGACCAAAAACATCGCCAAGAATATACGGATCAAATTTACCCTGATATTCAATATTGTGTATTGTATATACAGTTTTTATTCCCGATAGTGCGGGGTTAGATGCATACTCGGTTTTGAGAAGTATGATAGCAGTAGCTGACTGCCAGTCATTTGCGTGAAGTATGTCGGGAACATTTCCGCTTTGCAGCATAAACTCAACTACCGCACGACAGAAGAAAGAAAACCTTTCAGCATCATCATATTCACCATAAAGTTTGCCGCGGTCGAAATAGAAGTGGTTTTCAAGGAAATAGTAGGTTACACCATTCTGTTCTATTTTATATACCGAAGCGCCCGTATTACGCCAAGATAAGCGGAAGGTTAGATCGCAAACCTTGACGAGCATATCATGGTAAACCTGCTTCATAATACCGTAAAGAGGAAGAATAACACCAACCTCGGTATCTGTATAATTAGAAGCAATTGTTTTCGGCAACGCGCCGAGAACGTCCGCAAGACCGCCGCTGGCGGCAAAAGGATTAGCCTCGCTACTTACATATAATATTTTCATAGCCTTATCCTTTCATTATATGGATTTTATTAAACCTTTCTTCCCTTTTGAACATAGAAAGGCATATTGGGGTTGCCAGATAATGTTACACCGTCACTAATATGAACATTCTTATCAGTAACGATGCAACTAAGGGTTGCGTTCTTTCCAACGTATGTACCGCTAAAGAGAACAGAATCCCTTACAACCGCACCCTTTTCAACGTGAACGCCTCTGAAGAGAACCGAGTTAATAACAGTACCCTCGATAACGCATTCGTCTGCTATCATAGAATCCTGTACTGTGGAACCTGATTTATATGCTACCGGGGCCGAGTTATGAACTCTTGTATAAATCGGGGCATCCTTTTTGTTAAGAAGAGAAGTACGAGCCTCCTCGCTCTTTGCAAGTTCGACAGAATAGCGATAATAGTCCAAGAAACTTGATACGCTGGCAAGGAAGCCTGTGTATCTAATTGTTCTGTAATTTTCGTTACGGAAGTTCTTGAGCATAATGCTTGTTAAACTATTGAGATTGTAGCCCTGTGCCTCCTCAATAAGTCGGCGAAGGTAATCTGTTCGCATAACGAAAGTGTTAAGACAGAGTTCGGGATTGCGCTCAATATAGGTGGAACTCATAGAAATATCACTTACCTTACCTGCCACCGAAGAGAGCATCATACGGGGATGCTTGGAGGAGTAAGAACTGTCTATACCGTAGGTGACAATAGTCATCTGCGCACCTGTACGCTCGTGCTCCTTGATGAGTTGTGTAAGGTCGATATTCATAACGTGATCGGAGTCCATAAGAACTACATAGTTCTCCTTCATCTCATAGATGTATTCCTTCATACTAATGAGAGCCTCCATGCGCGTAGAGAACATTTTAGCCGAGGAGGAATGAGCGGTTTGATAAGGCGAGATTATGTTAATACCGCCAGCACGTCTTGCCAAATCCCAGTCCTTGCCGCTACCGATATGCTCGCTTAAAGAACGATAGTTGTAATTTGCGACAATATGAATTTTGGAAATATTAGCATTTACCATATTTGAGAGGCAGAAGTCAACCAATCTGTATCTGCAAGCAAAGGGGATCGCTGCTACCGTCCTGTCGGAAGTCAATCTGGACAGTGTGTTGTCATTAAGACTTGAGAAAATTATTCCTGCTGCACTGATAGCCATTTTATTATACTCTCCTTACTTATTTATTACGGTATTCTTTGCGACAACGGTTATATCCTGTTTGCCTGCGTTTTCTTTTCCAACAATTGCGCCCTTTTCGATAGAAACACCGGAGTCAACAATCGCCGAATAAACCGAGGCTCCAGATTTAACCACAACGTCTTCCATTATTACAGAGTCAACCACAACTGCACCCTCTTCGATGATTACGCCACCGGAGAGGATAGAGTTCTCTACCCTTCCGTTTATGCGGCACCCCTCGGAAACGAGCGAGTTTATAACTATGCTGGTTGCACCGAGATGTTGGGGAGGGCGGGCCGTATTACGAGAGAATATACGGAAGTTTGTGTCACCCATATTGAGAATAGGCTCATCGCCAATAAGGTCCATGTTTGCCTCCCAAAGAGAGGAAATAGTCCCAACGTCCTTCCAGTAGCCGCTGAATCTATAAGCGAAGAGTTTTTCTCCGTTGTTAAGCAAATTGGGAATAATATTCTTACCAAAGTCGTTAGATGACTTCTCGTCTGCCTCGTCTGCTTCGAGATATTCAAGAAGAATTTTGGTGGTGTATATGTATATACCCATAGATGCCTGATTGTTTTTAGGCTGCTTGGGTTTCTCCTCAAACTCGTAGATTGAGCCGTCGGGGTTGGTGTTGCAAATACCGAATCTTGACGCTTCGTCCATAGGAACGGTTATTGTCGCAACGGTACAGGCAGCACCTGTCGCCTTGTGTTGCTCAAGCATCATGGTGTAATCCATTCTATAAATATGGTCACCCGAAAGAATGAGAACGTATTCAGGATTATACTGCTTGATAAAGGTGATATTTTGGTAGATAGCGTTAGCAGTTCCCTTATACCAGCCGTTTGAGGTTGTGCCCTGGTAAGGAGGTAAAACCGAAACACCTCCACGTGTTAGGTCGAGGTCCCACGGCTCGCCATTGCCGATATATTCATTTAATTCAAGTGGTTGATACTGAGTGAGGACACCAACCGTGTCAATGCCGGAGTTAATGCAATTGGAGAGAGGAAAATCGATAATTTTGTACTTGCCGCCAAAGGTTACAGCAGGCTTGGCGGTTTGCTTTGTAAGATCATAAAGTCTTGATCCCTGACCACCTGCCAAGAGCATTGCTATAATTTCTTTTTTACAATACATGACTTGTCTCCTTTAATAAATTTATAATTAAATTTTAATTTTTATATTACCTGTTTTTTCTTGCAAAACCACACCAGAGAACCTATCAAGATATACGTAGGCAAAGTATGCATTGCCTTCCTTGATTACGGGTATATCCTTAGAAGAAACGCTCACGTCGCTTGTAAACATAACCTCAAGTCTTTTAGCCTTTTTCACGGGAATCCTGACCTCTTGTGGGGCGCCCGAGAAATTGATTATCGATATAAGACTCGTTTGATTAGTGCCAATTCGGCGGTAAGCCACCAGGTTTTTCTCAGCCTCGTCGGCAAAAATCCACTCAAAACCGCTTGGCGAAAAGTCAATACCCCAAAGTTCTTCCTTAGATAAATAGAAAGAGTTTAGCGAGCGAACATAATCCTGCATATATTTATGCTCAGGATAATCGAGCATGAACCACTCCAAGGAGTTTTCGAAGTCCCATTCACGGAAAGGCGCATACTCAGTACCCATAAACATCATTTTTTTGCCGGGATAAGTGTACATAAGCAGAAGAGATATTCTCATCTGTCTGAACTTGTCCTCATAAGAGCCGTACATTTTGTCAAGGAAGGATTTTTTGCCGTGAACGACCTCGTCGTGGGAAATAGGTAGGCAGAAATTCTCGGTAAAAGCGTACATTATCGGGAAATTGAGCGCCTTGTGATGATATTGGCGATACACGGGATTAAGCGAAACATAGTCGTAAAAATCATTCGCCCAGCCCATATTCCATTTCATATTGAATCCAAGACCGCCCTCGCTAACCGAGTGTGTAAGATTGCCGTATGCGGTTGATTCTTCGGCAATCATTAAGACGTCGGAAAATTCACCGAAAATCGTACTGTTCAGTTTCTTAAAGAATGCGAGAGCCTCGAGATTTAGGTTTGTGCCGTCCTTGTTGGGTATCCATTCGCCCGCGTCCCTGTCATAGTCAAGATAAAGCATAGACGCCACAGCATCAACGCGAAGTCCGTCGATATGGAACTCTCTTAGATAGTACATCGCATTGGAGATTAGGAAGCACTGTACCTCTTCCCTGCCAAGATCAAAGAACCTTGTACCCCAGGAGCGTGACTCCTGTCTATCTTTTCCCTGATATTCATATAAGGGTTGTCCATCAAATTCATATAGCCCCCACTGGTCTTTTGGGAAATGAGCAGGCACCCAGTCAAGAATAACGCCGATTCCGTTTTTGTGAAACTCGTTTATCAAATAACGAAAATCGTCAGGCGTGCCAAAACGTGATGTAGGCGCGTAAAAACCGCACACCTGGTAACCCCATGAGCCGTCATAAGGAAACTCCATAAGTGGCAAAAACTCAACGTGTGTAAAGCCCATTGCACGAACATAAGGAACGAGTTTATCTGCCATTTCGCGGTAACTCAGGTATGTGTTGTCTTCATGTCGCATAAACGAGCCAAGATGTACCTCGTAAATATTAACAGGAGTAGAAAGATAACTGCCGTCCTTGGTGCATACAGTTTTTTTCCTTTTCTTTAACCAGTTTTTGTCGGTCCATTTGAACTTTGAATCGGCAAAAATCAAGGACGCACCGTCATCTTTCCCCCTTGAAAATCTTGCATAAGGGTCACCCTTGCACACAATACCGTTTTTGCCTTCGATGCGGAATTTATAGGCCTTTTTTTCAAGAGAGATATCTGAAATAACAACCGTTTCCCAGACGCCCATATCGGTCACACGCTCTAATGCCCTGCCCTTGTCCCAGTCGATAAAATCAGATACTAAATCGACGCGGGTGGCGTTGGGAGCCCAGGTTCTGAAAGTGTAAATGTACTTATCGTCTTTTCTTATTAAATTACAACCAAGATACTCATAGCAAGTGAAATTAGAACCTTGATGGAAATAATAAGGTGCAAGATCATTTGTCTTGTCCATACATTACACCCTTTCTATAATATTACTTTACTATATTTTAACATTATAAAGTACAAAAGTCAATATAAATAAAGCGCAAATATCTTACTATTGTACTATAATTTTACTTAAAATTGCTATTTAATTTACAAATTTTGTTTATTAAGTTGCAAAATAACTTTATAACTAAAAGAGGAGTGAAAATTATAACGCGTACCCCTATTAGCAAAGCTATGTAAAAAATGCGGTATTTACCCACTTTTTTATCAAGAAAAATAGCCATAAGGAGCATAATTAAAGGGCCTAAAATAGATAATCTTCCATCGCATAAAGCATAATAATAAACCGAAATAAACACACCACATGAAGCAATAAAAAGTCCGGAATAAATATGCAATAGAATTTTAAGCCCGAAACTATCTTTTTCATTCAATTTAGTATTAAAATACTGCCTTGATAGGATGTTTGTATATGCAAATTTTATATTCTTAATTATATCGAGTATTGCCCTTATCAACTCATCGCCAAATTTATAGAAAGCAAAAATAATAAGAGATAATACTGGAGAAAATAATAAGGAAATCAGCGACTCAACAGGGGATGCACCAATCATTTCAAGAAAAATAACCCTTTACGTTTTTCTTTTGCATCACGGTATTCAAATAGGTTTATTTTTCCTTTAATTCGCACGGTTTTCTTTTCGCTTGATAAATCCTCTATCTCCATTCCTTCTCCCTCGATTATGATATTTCCAAGTTCTGTTATTAAACCAACATATCCGTCGTCAAAGGCGGTTATGCCATCTACACCGGTTATGGTAATAAGGCTTCTGTCTATTAGGGTGAGAGTCTGACTGTTATCTTTCATAAACACCTCAAAAAAACTGCATATTCTCAATAAGAGAATATGCAGTCAATGA
The DNA here is from genome assembly GCA_045605175.1 of Eubacteriales bacterium. GTDB lineage: Bacteria > Bacillota > Clostridia > Oscillospirales > CAG-272 > UBA1740. The sequence goes on from JAZUPL010000008.1 coordinate 18,606, forward strand.
ATCATTTATGATGTTATTCCTCGGAAACGACCTCGTACATGCCGACCGCCTCTGTCTTTTTTGTGGTTTCCCTAATATCAAGCACTCTGACGGTAACAGATTTTGCACCGAATTGCACCGTGATAAGATCACCAAGTTTAACAGAATAGGAGGCCTTTGCAGGCTTGCCGTTGACCGAAACACGAGTGGCATCACAGGCATCATTTGCGACAGAGCGTCGTTTTATTAACCTTGATACCTTAAGATATTTGTCAAGACGCATTAAATTAAGCGTTTACAGCGTCCTTGAGAGCCTTTGCAGCGGTGAACGCGGTCTTCTTCGAAGCGGGAATCTGAATGGTCTCGCCGGTAGCGGGGTTACGACCCTCTCTTGCAGCAACCTCTTTGGTTTCAAAGTTACCAAATCCAAAGATCTGAACCTTTTCTCCCTCTTTAAGTGCAGCGGTGATAGCATCGAAAGTTTCGGAAACTATTGCTTCTACAACCTTCTTTTCTGCGCCGGTTTCTGCTGCAACTGCAGCGATAAGTTCCTTTTTTGTCATCGTTTCAATTTCCTTTCGTTAATATAATTTTTACAGATAAATTATATCAATATTTTTCACTTAATGCAATAGATAATTCATATTTCGTCCTTATTAACAAAAAAACGGTGATTCACCTTATACTAAAGTTTGCTTTTTTGTGTATTTTGTCGATAAATATAAATATTATGCAAAAAATATTCAATTATGCCAACTAATAACAGATAACAAATTGATGATAGAGCGATAAGCAAAACGAATGATAATGTCCCCTGCCCTAATTTTCCCGTGCTATAAAGATACTTAAAGAAAATACCGTAAACTAAAAATGCTTCTATTACAAATCGTAGCGAGCCTAAAATATCTAAAACAATAATTTTTTTATCCCTTAACATAATTATAGAGATAAATAAACTCACACCGTATGAAATGATATTTGATAGGGCTAACCCACAAACCGAGAAATACGGATTTGAGCACAGCACATAACCGAATATAAGTTTAACTGCGCTACCTATAATAAGAGATATAATCGGGGCGGATAATCGTCTTTGTGACTCATGAATTGTATTTGTAATTGTTAAAGGAACAAAAAATAGAAGAGAAAGCGACAAATAAATCAAGGTTCTGTATCCGTTTACAGAGGCTTGAGATGAAAATAAAATATCAAGAATGTCAAAAGAAAAGAAATAAAAAACAGCAACAGACATAGCGGTTAAGAGCATAGAAAGGTTTGTAGTGTTTTTTATAAGTTTATTATAATCTGCTTTGCCCTCTGTTATTGTTGTGCATAGTTTTGGCAAAAGAGTCAGAGCGAGTGGTGAGGTTAAAGAAATTATCAAATTGAACATAGGCAGCCCAAGAGTTGAATAATTACCGTAAAGTGCTACGATTTCCCCCTCGTTAGTTATGTACCTTGACAAACCGCTTATTAAAATTGGTAAATCTAAAAGTCCCCCAAGATTAATTGCAAGCGACGAAAGTGTAATTGGTAATGCAATTTTTATCAGGTCTTTTATTGTTTCTTTTGCACCAATACTAACTTTCTGCCCTTGATTATCTCTTTTTATTGATGTTTTACAGCAAATATACATTATTAGTGTACTAAAAAAACCACCGATACTTATACCAAGAACAGTAAAAGCAGATATTGAAAACAGGCTTATATTCAGTGATACACCAATCTGTGCAAATAATAGACCGAAGATGAATTTACAAAGTGCCTCTATAAAAGAAGCAACTGCAATTCCACCAACTTTTCCTACCCCAACCAGATAACCTCGGTATAGGCTGCTTATAGCAGCAAAGAACACCGCCGGAGAGATTGATAGTAGCGAATAATATGCCCCACTTACCCCTAAGAGAAGTGACACGGGTTTAGCAAGCAGAATAAACAATCCCAATAGAATTACTGAAACGAATGTAAATCCTTTATTATATAAATGAAAGATTTGTGTTTTATTTTCACCCTCAATTTGACTACTCACCTGCATTGTTACCGCCTTGGGTATTCCGGTAGAGCATAGGATATAGAAAAAGCCGTACACGGTGTAAGCAGTGTTAAAATACCCCATTCCCTCCTCTGTCAAAATGTAAGTCAGTGGGACTTTATAAAGTACACCAAGTATTTTAACCATTAGAGTCGAAATAATCAAGAGTAATGCACCGCTATCCCTTGTTTTTCCCATATAGCCCCCGAAATAAAAAAACTTCACTAAAATATATTAGTGAAGTTTTCAAAATATTATTGCTTTTCTCCCTCGAAGAACAGGAGTGATTTTTCAAGCAAGGAACTTTCCTCGCTCCCCTGCTCTCTATCTTGGAATTTCCTTAGATATTCATAAGGGTACTTGGGATTAAATAGTCGCTCTATTCTGCGAATTTCTTTGTTCCTGATATCGTAATCAACGAGTTTGGTGACAGCCCCTGCGCCTACGGCAAAAATGGTCTGTACCTCTTCCATCATATATATATTATAAAGTCCCTCGTGAGCCTCGATGGAAAAACCGACGTTTTCAAGATTTCCAACCGTGTTCTTTTGTCTATACATATAGTAGGGCTTGTAGCCTGCGAACTTCGTGTTCAACTGGGAATAAGCCACGCATTTAGAAGCATCACCACCTGTGAGAGAATATATATCGCTGTTATTCCTGAGGGCATCTGACGCCTTTTTAACACAGAAGGTGTGAACAGTTATATTGGTTGGCGCAAGTTCTATAATTCGGTCGATTGTGTCAGAAAAGCTCTTGAACTCGTCACCGGGAAGCCCTGCTATTAGGTCAACGTTAATATCCCTAATTCCGCTTTCTTTTGCAATTTCATAAGCGCGGAAGAAATCCTCGGAAGTGTGTTTTCTACCAATCTCACGGAGTATATCGTCATTTAAGGTCTGGGGATTGACGCTTACCCTCGTTACACAGAATTCTTTAGCCACATCGAGTTTTTCCTTGGTTATTGTATCAGGTCTGCCCGCCTCAAGGGTAAACTCCTCAAGCGCTTCAAGGTCGATATTCTCCTTTAATTTTGTAAGAATACGTCTTAATTGCTCTGCCGAAAGCGTAGTGGGTGTTCCCCCGCCCATATATATCGTGCTAACCTTCATACCAAGCCTTTTGATAGTTAAGAACACCTCGTCAAGTTCAATAAGCAAGGCGTCTATATATTCATCTATCATAGATAGTAAGCGCGGCGTGGTATATGAAACAAAGGAACAATAGGAACAACGGGTAGGACAAAATGGTATGGATATGTAAAGCGAGCAGGTCTTTTCCTCTAATTTACGAAGCAATTTCATCTCGGCAGATGCCACCGAAATAGCAAGAGCCGCCTTTTGAGGATTAAGAAAACACTCATCTCGCAAAATCTTTTTAGATTTAATTATACCATTACCCTTACGAAGAAGTCCTGCGGCAATTTTTGCAGGTCTGACACCTGTAAGAATACCCCAAGGTGGAATATGACCGAGCAGAGCCTTTCCTGCTGAGAATATTGCTCTGCCAACTGCGAGCGACTCAGGAGAGGATATGTGCAACTCATCATCTTTACTTACATAGGCATCCGCCTCGCAAATCTTGTCATTCAACTTAATAGTAGCCTTTGCGAAATAATTTCCCTCGTCGTCATTTTTTAGTGTTAAATTAACCTCTGGAACACCATCGTTCGGCTCCTCGTTTTCACCAAAGGTCGCCCCGGGGAAAAATACCATACACAAAGTTTGCACATAGTATCTGTTTATATTTCCATCAATTTTTAATATCATTTTCCTCTCCCAAGCAGTACGGAGGAATGCATAACTATGGTCACAGGGCCATCGGTGGACATTTCGGTTCTCATATCTGCACCAAAAACTCCCGACTCGACATTTTTCACCTTCTCTTTAAGCACGCTTATGAAATGTTCATAGAGTTCATTAGCCAGTGCTTGAGAGGCCGATGAGAAATAATCGGGTCTGTTGCCGTGAGAATAGTTAGCGTTTAATGTGAAGTTTGATACGACGAGCGCCTCGCCGTCAATATCCTGCACCGACAAATTCATCTTGCCGTTTTCGTCAGAGAAAATCCTGAGTTTTGCTATCTTTTCGGCAAGAACACGAGCATCCTCTTTGGTGTCATTTTTTTCAACACCAAGTAAAATATAAAGTCCTTTACCAATAGTGCCTGAATGGATATTGTCAGCATAGACCGTCGAATTGAAAACTCTTTGTAATACTGCTATCATTTTAATTAATAAAACCTCTCGAAACCGAAATTACCGATTTTACAGAGCGAAGTCTTGACATAATAGACTCAAAGTGCGAGGTGCTTCTGCATCCAACGTGCAGATTTATAGCAACCGAACCATTCTTAAGCGTTTGAGTGTATATTTGGGTTATAGAAACCCTCATATCAGCAAGAGCCATAGAAATATTTGCTATAACACCTATTTCGTCCTCTACCATAATTTGTATCATAGCCTCGTAACTCTCGTTATTCGTGCTTTCGGATTTATCCCATTCTGCACGCACCCACCTTGAGAGATTTTCTTCGTTTTTGCGTGATTGTGAAACGTTGGGACAGTCGGTCTTGTGTATTGAAACGCCAAAACCACGGGTAACAAACCCGACTATCTTATCACCGGGAAGAGGGTTACAGCACTTGGCAAACTTTACAACACAACCAGGCTCACCATCGATAATAATACCACCGCTTGCCCTTCTTTTAGACGGAATCTCGGTAATTTTTACCCTTGAAAGTTCATCGTCCGAGGTGTTTGCGGGTGGCTCTTCGGTAGCGCCTCTTTTTTCAAGTTCGTCTTTTATTCTATTTGTAAATCTGGAGAGTGAGAGACCGCCAAAACCGAGCGTGTTGTAAAAATCGTCTGCAGACTGAATACCGACACGTTTTGCAATTGTTAAAATAATGTCATCAATCTCGTCATCGGTAATGTTCTTTGACATTCTGCGTACTTCCTTGTACACCTCTGCCCTTCCCATTTCGATATTTTCTGCTCGCTTTTCCTTCTTAAACCATTGGCGAATTTTGCTTCTCGCCTCGCCGGTTTTTACGATTTTAAGCCAATCACGGCTCGGTCCTTTTGAACTTCCCGAGGTGATTATTTCGATAATATCACCGTTTTGAGGAACTTTATCTATTGGAACAATTGCACCGTTGACCTTAGCGCCCACCATCTTGTTACCTACCGCAGAATGTATAGCGTAGGCAAAGTCGATAACAGTAGAGCCAAGGGGCAAGGAGATAACATCACCCTTTGGAGTGAAAACAAAGGTTTCGTCGTGGAAAATATCGGTCTTGAAAGTGTGTATAAGTTCATCGGGGTCACGGGTATTCTCGTCAGACTCCAAAAGTTGTGCTATCCAACGGAGTTTTTCGTCGATATTTGCACCACTCTTTTCGCCGGATTTATACTTCCAATGGGCAGCAATACCGTATTCTGCCTCCTCGTGCATCTGCCTTGTTCTAATCTGCACCTCAAAGGGAATGCCCGACTTGCCGATAACGGTGGTGTGAAGCGAGCGGTAGAGGTTGGGTTTAGGTGTTGAGATATAGTCCTTGAATCTGCCGGGAACAGACTTGAACATCTCGTGAACAAGACCGAGCGAGGTATAACACTCAAGTTCTGTATCAACAATAATTCTAACGGCATAGAAGTCATAAATTTCGTCAAAGGCCTTGTTCAAGGTGTACATTTTTCGATAAAGACTATATACCGACTTTACTCGCCCTTCAAGATGAAAACTAATCTTGTTCTCGGTTAATTTTTCTATTATGGCGTTTTTAGCATCTTCGAGGAAGTTTCTGCTCTGTCCATACTTTTCGTCAATAGCGCGGTGAACCTCGTCATATCCCACGGGATCAAGATAATAAAGACTTAGATTTTCAAGTTCGAGTTTTATTCTCTGGATACCAAGACGGTGGGCAAGAGGGGCATAAATATGCATGGTTTCAAGAGCAATAGCCCTCTGTCTATCCTCTCTCTTTGCCGAGAGGGTTCTCATATTATGAAGACGGTCACAAAGTTTTATAAATATAACTCTTATGTCCTTGTTCATAGCAAGGAGCATTTTTCTTATATTTTCGATATGAGCCTCTTCCTTGTCCTCGACCTGCATCTGAATTATCTTCGTCAGGCCATCTACAAGAATTGCGATGTCATTTCCAAACATCTTGGAAATAATGTCAATATTGGTTTTGTCGGAGCAGTCCTCTACCGTATCGTGAAGAAGAGCAGCGCATATAGAGTCGGTGTCAAGTCCGAGTTCTGCTACTATTGTGGCAACTGCAACGGGGTGTGATACGTATGCCTCGCCACTAAGACGAAACTGTCCTTTATGCATCTCGTTAGCGTATAAAAACGCCTGCTTGATCTTCTCTAAATCGTAGTAACGGTCGCTTTTATCAAGGACCTCCTGTAAGGGTTGCATTAATGTAAACATAATTTCTATTTAACGCATTTGACTGCGTAATCTCTTTAATATCGTGGATTTGTCCAGATTTTTCTTGCTCTGAGAATAGTGGATACTAAACTTATACTGTTCATTATCGTATTCTTCTATTCCAAGCAAATTGATCTCCATAAATATCATTATGATAAATTTCATTTTGATATAATTTATCCGAACATTATACTTGCTGTAAATTTTTGCTAAAAGGTCTTTGTGCGAGAAGGTAGAATGCCCATCCCTTATACTCGCCTCAATAAAGCCGTAGGTTGCGGCAAAATCTCGTCTATCGGGGTAAATAGACTCCTCCTCTGTGAAGGATGCCCCGCCTTTTATCTCGTTGAACCTGCGTCTTTCTGCCTCGTCACGGGTTTCTTGAGTCAACGAGGGCTTGAGATCGCGCACAACCATCTGTACGCTCTTCCTATCCTGCCAAATATTTATATCAATACTGAAAAGCACGTCAACGCGGTCGCCCACAGAAACACCAAGAGAGTCAGGAGAGTTAGAGAAGTACATAGCACTTACGGCACGCTCTCCGTCGCCGAGCATCATCTTCGAGTGTTTGCCTTCGCTGATTCCGACAAGTTCCATAAGTGTTACATTACGCACGACAAACATAGGAATAGGGTTGCCTACACCGTAAGGTTCAAGAGTTTGCAAAGACTCGGCAAGCGAGAGGGATATATCGCTAAACTCTATCTCACAGTCGGTTTCAATAGTGGGATACATCTCACATTCGGAAAGGTTTTTAAGTGCATATTCGTTAATAAGTCTTGTAAACGTGGGTAGTTCTTCCCTCGTCACCGAAAGGCCGGCCGCAAGTTCGTGACCGCCAAACTTAACCAGATGCTCACTGCAATAGCAAAGAGCGTCAACTAAATTTAGTCCCTTAATGCTTCTTCCTGACCCCTTGCCGACTTCTTTGCCCTCGGGTGTATCGGCAGGATTGCCCTCAAAAGAAATTAGAATTGAAGGGTGATTATACTTCTCGGTTATACGAGAGGAAACGATACCTATGACACCGTGATGCCAATTGTCGCTATCGAGAACTATTACGGGGGAACTTTCAAGGTCAATCTCCTTAATCTTGTCGTTAGCCTCAAGCATAATCTTGTTCTCTTCCGCTTGACGCTCACGGTTAGCCTCACATAGTTCCTCAGCAATAGCGATCGCCTCATCATAGTCATTGGACAAGAACAGTTCTACCGCCTTAGTAGCGCTTCTTACTCTGCCTGCCGCATTGATTCTCGGAGCGAGAGTAAAACTGATATATCCCGATGTTATTTTTGTTTTTCTTTTTTTCTTTGTGCCCTTGTCTGTCCTATCGCGACCTTTATCGTTTTTGCCCGATGCCGCCTCAATAAGAGCGGCAAGACCTACTCTTGAGGTGTTTTCTATCATGCTAAGACCGTATTTTACAATAACACGGTTTTCTTCCTTTATCGGCATTACATCGGCAATTGTACCGATGGCAACAAGGTCGGCATATTTCTTGATGAGTTTAAGATTTGAGGTTAGTCTGTCCGCTTTGAAATGCGATTCCTCAAAAGCACAAATGAGTTTGAATACCACGCCAACACCAGCAAGTTCCTTAAATGGATAGGTGCAGTCGGGGCGGTGAGGGTTGATAACCGCAGTAGCATTTGGAAGTTCTGCCCTGCATTCGTGGTGATCCGTGATAAGAAAATCAACACCTATACTCTTGGCAAAATCAACCTCCTCGTTTGCAGTTATACCAGTATCAACCGTAATAATCAAGGTAGTCCCACTCTCTTTGATGCCCTCGATAGCGCTTGTGGAAACACCGTATCCCTCGCCACTTCTGTTAGGGATATAGTAGTCAACCGTCGCACCAAGAGATTTAAGATAAAGATACAGGGTACATACCGAGGTGACACCGTCCACGTCGTAGTCACCGTAAACGGTAATTTTTTCACCTAAGGATAGGGCTCTTTCGATACGGGCGACAGCCTTGTCCATATCCTTCATAGCGAAAGGATTTCTTAGCATTTCACGCTCCATACGTATAAACGAGCGTGCTGATTCTGTATCGCAATAGCCACGTATGTAAAGCAGTTTTGCGATAATTGGATCAATAGATAGTTCTGTTGCAATTTTTCTTATTGAAGCCAAGGCTTCGGTTGATTCAACAGATTTAATTATCCATTTTTTCTCCTTTGTGATTTCTTTGTTAATGAGCATTTATTTTTAACCGTTAGTCGAGAATAATCTCGCCTTTCATTTTATTAACTACCTTAGGACTTCGGTGACGGTCTAAGTTTCACCCGTCTATCCGAGGTCGATATTTTCTTAGAATGGAAAGTGCTGTTTTTAAGCCGTCAATGGCAGCACTGGTAATTCCGCCGGCATAACCGGCCCCCTCTCCCGATGGATAAAGATTTGGTATTCCCGAACAAGCGCCGAGAATGTTATCGCGCATAATACGAACAGGCGCACTCGTTCGAGTTTCGGCGCCCGTAAGAATGGCATCCTTTGAGGCAAAACCTCGTATCTGCCTGTCAAAATGTAACAAACCGCCCCTTATATTTTCTGTGACGAAGGACGGAAGGAATGATTCTGCTCTTGCAAGTCTTACACCATCACCGTCCATATATGTTGGCATAACCTTTTTTGGCTCGCTGCCGTACTTACCTGTGAGAAAATCGCCAACCGTCATTATGGGTGCGCTATAATCCGCCCCGCCCGCAAGGAAAGCCATAGCCTCAATTCTTTTTTGAAAAGCAATAGCCGAACGACTTGTTCCCTCGTGGTCGGTGGTGTATATGCTACAAAGCACGGCGCTGTTTGAATTGACACAGGACCTGGCATGATAACTCATTCCATTGGTGACAACACCGCCCTCCTCGCTCGTCGCAGCAACAACAACTCCTCCCGGACACATACAAAACGTATATACGCCGCGCTCCTTGGTATTGAATGATAGGTTGTATTCTGCGTGTCCTAAAGCGGGGTGTCCTGCATAGTCACCGTACATAGCCCTGTCAATATCCTCGGCAAGATGCTCTATTCGCATACCCACCGAGAAGGGCTTGGCAATAATATTTAGACCCCTGTCAATAAGGGTTTCGTAAGTATCTCTTGCACTGTGTCCGACTGCAAGAACAAGGTCGGAGCATGGAATCTCCCCCCTATCGGTAATTACAGAGCATACGCCCTTTGTCCCCTCTTTATAGTCAATAAATCGAGTATGGTACATAATCTCGCCACCGAGCGAAATTATTCGTTCTATTATCCTGTCTATAACATTTGAAAGTATATCCGTACCAATATGAGGACGGGCAGAAACAAGTATATCGGAGGGAGCGCCAAATTCCACGAATTTTTCAAGAACATAGTTCGTAAGAGAATCGTTAATTCTCGTAACAAGTTTGCCGTCAGAGAATGTACCTGCGCCGCCTGCACCAAACTGGATATTCGTTGAGGTGTCGAGTATTCGAGTTTTCTTAAACTCATCTATTTTCCTTTTTCTTTCCTCGGTAGGTCCGCCGCGCTCTAAAATCAAAGGTGCATAACCGCACTCAGCAAGCAAAAGCGAGCAAAACAGTCCACAAGGGCCTGCCCCGACAACGACAACTCTGCCATCTATATTACCATCGCCATATTCGATTTTTGGCACAGCCTTGGTATAGAGCGAAATGTTTTGTGCAATTAATTTTCTTTCTTCCAACCTACCAAATGAGCCACTTGCGAGCACTGAATAAACGAGTTTAATATCGTTTTTCTTCCTTGCATCTATGCTCCGCTTAAAAATATGAAAGGTAAGTCCGTCGGTATAAATCCTTAATGCACGAAGCCTTTTTTCAGCAACCGAAAACGCCTCTTTGATAGAGGCGTTTACAGGTAAGGCTATGTTATTTATCAGAAGTCCGGTAACGCAAGTCATTTGGTGTATCCCGTAAGAAGATTTCCGATTGTGTCAACATCTATATTCGCTCCGGCAACAAGCCAGACGAGAAAAGATGCTACCAAACATACAAACAAAGTCAAATAAACGCTTAATTTAATTCCTAAAAATTTTTTGTTCATAAATTCTCCTCATTGTCCATTAAAAAACAAAAAATGATGAAGCGAAAATGAATTAGGTTTTATCCTTAACCTCTTGCTTAGCAAGTTTTTCGTAGAGATATGTTTTCAGTTGCTCGATAGTTACGTCATGGATAATCTCGCAGTCGTATGTTATAGCGATTTTACCTGTTTCCTCCGAAACAACGATAGTAATGGCGTCGCTAACCTCGGAAACTCCAAGAGCAGCCTTGTGTCTTGTACCGTAATCACCAAGTTCTTTCTTTTCTGTAAGCGGAAGAATACATTTTGCAGCAGCAATACGCCCCTCGGAGATAAGTAAAGCGCCGTCGTGCAGGGGTGATTTGTTTACAAAAAGATTGCGTATAAGTTTTTCATTTACCAAAGAATCAATTAAAATATAGTCGGTGAACGAGCCGAGTAACTTTGTATTTCTTTCAATTACAATAAGCGCGCCGGTGTTTTCAAGCGACATCATATGAACCGCATAGCAAATCGAATCAATCATGGTTGCATAGTTACTTATACCCTTTTCTCTTTCGCCAATGCCCTTTATGCCGTCAAGCGAGCCTTTGCCTATCTTTTCAAGAGCCTCGCGAATTTCGGGCTGGAAGATGACAACCAAAACAATTGCACCACTCTCTATAATAACACTAAATACCGAGTGTAGCGCGCGCAACTCGAAAATAAATGACAGGAAGTATATAGCCACGCAAATAGCGATTCCTAAAATTATTGTACCTGCCTTTTTCCCCTTAATAACAGAAAAAGCAACAAAAAAAACAAGCGCTAAAAGAACGATGTCGATAGCATCACGAATCTCAAAACGCGAGAACGTGTTAATTATAGACGACCAGACGGACGAAAAAACGCCCCCGTCGATTGACAAAATGAAATTCATATATATATCCTCAAAATAACAAAATAAAATAACATATATTATTTTAACACACAAACAATCAAATTTCAATATTTTTTTATAATTTCCAAAAATTCTTTGTAAACTGTTGACTTTTATTGATAATTGGTCTATAATATGTATCAGATGATACACAATTTAGGAGGCGAGTGATATAGAACTTACGACTACTTTATCAAAAACTTTCTTATTTTTAGGTCTTGATGAAGATACCGTTTCTTCACTTCTTAAAAAAATAGAGGTAGATGTTCGTGCTTTTTCGCGAGGGGAGGTAATATATTCTCCAACAAGTTTTGACAAACTTGCAGGCTTTGTCATTGAAGGAGAGTGCAGTATTTTTAGGACAAGAAATTGTGGAAGTGACATACCTCTTAACACGGTTAAGCCCTTTGGATGCTTTGGTATAACAGCAGCACTTACAAATAAAGATGAGTTTCCCACCGTAGTTTTAGCAAAACACAAATGTAAGGTTGCCTTTATTAGCGGCGAAGCGCTATCAACTTTGATAAAATTAAATAGTTCTGTGGCGATGAATGTTATTCGATTTATGTCGGAGAGAATATTATTCTTAAACGAGAAGATTGCCACCTTCAGTGGTGACAATGTTGAACAAAAATTAGCACGCCTGCTCCTATGTGAGAAAATTTATACCGACTCATGCGAGTTTGCTTTCAACAAAAAGAAAGCCGCAGAAACAATCAACTCCGGTCGCGCCTCTTTGTATAGGGCGCTTGAATCGCTTGCCGAAAAAGGCTTGATAACTTTTGATAACAAAATAATAAAAATTATTGACCTTTGTGGTCTTGAAAGGATTTCAAAATGAAAAAAATAATTGCATTAATACTTGCCATTTTGGCTTTATTTACTTTTGCTTCCTGCTCTATTACCGAGCCTGACAATTATCAACTCAAAATCGGATATCTTAATGGACCAACGGGTATGGGTATGGCAAAACTTATAGCCGACAACGGTGGCGTAGATGGTAACGAAAAGTACACATTTGAAGCCTCTACCGCAGAACTCGTCGGTGCTGCCGTAACAAGCGGTAAGTACGATATAGCCTGTGTGCCAACAAATATGGCGGCTCAACTTTATAACACGAGTGGTAATATTGTAGTTCTTGCGCTCAACTGTCTTAATTCTCTCTATGTAATCACCGATAACAATACGACAATAGACAGTTTTGAAGATTTAGAAGGCAAAACCATTTATACCTGTAAAGGCGGTACTCCTGCTCCTATTTTGAGAACGCTCCTTGCACAGTTAAATATAAACGCAAACGTCGTAACAGAGTATAACGGCAATGTGATAGCCAAGCCCGAAAATCTTCCCGCGGTTATTATGGGTGGCGGCGCAAGCATAGTTGTAGCCCCAGAGCCTATTATAACATCTTCCCTGCTTCAACTTAAGAGCAACCCTGACACCGACCTTGAATATTCAATTGATATTGACCTTGGTGAGGTTTGGGACGAGTGCTTTGATACCTCTATTGCTATGGGATGTATAGTTGCAAATAAGAGCGTTGTAGAAAACCATAAGAGCGCTGTTGACGCGTTCCTTGAAGAATACGAGGCGTCAATTAACTATGTTGCAAATCCCGAAAATATAGACAACTCGGCACAACTTATCAAAGACACCGGCATTATGGCGGCAGTTCCTGCTGCAAAGACAGCACTTACAAATCTTAACAGAGGCGGTTATATCGCTTATGTTGACGGCGCTATGATGAAAAACACCTTGATAAACGTCTTTGGTGCTTTCGGTATGCCTATCATTGGTGGAAAACTCCCCGAGAATGATTTTTATTATAACGCAAATTGATATGTCAAAAAACAAAAAACTGATTTTTTCTGTTCTATCGGTTCTATTTTGGATTGGCGTATGGTTTTTGGCTTCATTTTTAGTAGGCAATAGATTTTTTCTTCCATCGCCAATTCATACCGTTATTGCCCTTTTTGAACTGCTTGGAACATATGAATTTTACAAAGTTGTATTCTTTACTTTGTTAAGGGTTATCTGTGGACTGTTATTGGGTGTTTCTCTCGGTGTTTCCCTGGGGATTTTATCTCAAAAATTCCCCACCGTTTACAGTTTTGCTTCTCTGCCCATGTCCTGTATAAAAGCGACTCCCGTTGCCTCCTTTATTATTCTTTTATGGGTGCTTTTAAGCGGAGATACATTGGCTGTATTGGTTTCTACTCTTATGGTTACGCCTATTGTATGGCAAAACACCTGTGACGGCTTTTCCTCTGTTTCGGGAGAACTTCTTGAGGTAGCAAATCTTTATAAATTCTCCTTTTTTGACAAATTGAAAGTCCTTTATTTACCGATGATTTATAAGTTTATTTATCCGTCGATTATAACCTCGGTTGGTCTTGCTTGGAAGGCGGAAATAGCCACTGAAATTATAGCATATACAAGAAATTCAATAGGTCAGAATATCAACGATGCCAAGACGGCGTTACTCACGCCCACGGTTTTTGCCTGGACGTTGGTAATTGTAATTATGAGCATTCTGCTTGAATTTCTGGCAAGCCGACTGCTTCGGAGGACAAAATGAATATTGTTATTAACAACCTAAATAAAGCCTTTGATAAAAAGATTATTTTTAGTAGTTTTTCATACACTTTTACTGAAAATTCTATTTATGTTATTGAGGGAGATAGTGGTATTGGAAAAACAACTTTGTTAAGAATTATAGCAGGACTTGACACAGACTTTGATGGTGAAGTATTGGGCGGTGGAATAGATAATTGTTCCTTTATGTTTCAGGAATACAGACTCTTCCCTACCGCAAATGCCCTCGAAAACGTTTTGCTATCAAGACCAAAGGAAAACAGAGATGAATACGAGGCAATTTCCTTGCTTAAAAAACTCGGTTTTACCGAAGAAGAAATGTATCAAACTCCTGATATGCTTTCAGGCGGAATGAAACAAAGGGTTTCTTTTGTACGAGCAGTTTATAGTGACAGACCGATTATTTTACTTGACGAGCCAACAAAAGAACTGGATACCACCCTTGCTGATAAGATGCTTGAAATGATTAAAGAACTCGCAAAAGAAAAAACCATTATTTTAGTGTCGCACAACCCTACCGAGCATATTCTTGATAATGCTACTTTGATTAAACTATAACTTAAGCGTTCGCTTTTGCGAACGCTTTTTAATAAATATCTATAAATTATTGAATTTTGTAAAATAATGTGTTATAATAGGTTGAATAATATACTTCGAGGTTAAAATAATGCCAACAGAAATTTCACAACGAATATCTAAAGCATTCCCCAAACTTTCAAAAGGACATAAAAAAATTGCAAATGCGGTAATCTACCAATATGAAAAGGTAGCCTATATGACTGCGGCAAAAGTAGGACAACTTGTCGGTGTTTCGGAATCCACCGTGGTCAGATTCGCGAGCGAAATTGGATACGCAGGTTATGCCGAGTTTCAACAGGCGGTGCAGGAACTTGTAAGACGCAAACTCACTCCCAACCAGCGTATTGAAGTGACAAAGCAGCGTATGGGCAACAGTGATATTCTTGAAACCGTAATGGAATCGGATATCAATAAAATTAAGTACACCCTCGCAAATCTTGACAAACAAACCTTCTCAAACTCTGTAAATGCAATTCTTTCTGCAAAAACAATCTATATCATGGGTGCAAGGGCAACCGAGCCTGTTGCAAAACTGCTCTATTATAACCTTTCACTTATTTTTGATAACGTTAGATTTGTAAACCCCACCTCCTCAACCGAGGTATTTGAGCAGATGTTCTCTATATGCGAGAATGACGTTATAATTGCATTTTCATTCCCTCGCTATTCTACAAAAATGGTTCGCGGAGTCAAGTTTGCCAAGTCAAAGGGGGCCTCGGTTATAGTATTTACCGACTCGGATATTTCCCCACTTGCAGAGCATGCAACCTATCTGCTTACAGCCCAGTCTGATATGGCGTCCTTTATGGACTCGCTGGTTGCCCCCGTAAGCATTATCAACGCTATAATAGTTGAAATTACCAACAGATGCGAAAAGCAAATTAGAGAAAGATTTGACACGCTTGAAGCAATCTGGGACGAATATGAAGTATATACAAACAAATGATGGATAATTATCAAATTAGGGTATGCGTCGTCGGAGGCGGTGCTTCTGGCATGATGGCGGCAGGCACTGCCCTATCCTATGGTGCGTCGGTTACAATGTTTGAGCATATGCCCCTCTTGGGCAAAAAACTTGCGATAACCGGCAAAGGCAGATGTAATATTACAAACGCATCCGGTATGCAGGAACTACTCGACAATGTACCTAAAAACCCAAGATTTTTATATAGTGCATTTTCATCCTTTACCCCTGATGACACTGTTGAACTTTTTGAACGACTTGGAGTAAAAACCAAGGTCGAGCGAGGAAACCGTGTCTTTCCCGAGAGTGACAAGGCGCGTGACGTTGTAAACGCAATGCGTAAATATTGTGACGGTGTTACAGTGATACACCAAAAGGTGAAGAGAATTAAGAAAAACACTAACGGCACTTTCACAGTAGTAGCAGACACCGAATATTGCTTTGACAAGGTCATAATTGCCACGGGTGGCAAGTCCTATCCACTTACAGGTTCGGACGGATCGGGTTACAGACTTGCCACTTCGCTCGGACACAGTGTAACAGAACTTAAGCCCTCGCTTATCCCCATTACATCAGACAGCCCCTATTGCCCTCTTATGCAAGGTCTGTCTTTGAGAAATGTCGGAATAAAAATCATTGATGCTAACAATAAAATACTTTACTCTGACTTTGGCGAGATGATGTTTACTCACTTTGGTGTTACTGGGCCTGTAATTCTTTCGGCATCAGCACACCTGACGGGTAAGGATATATCTACCTTAACGCTTTCTATCGACTTGAAGCCTGCCCTGGACGAAAAGACACTTGATTTAAGACTTCTGTCGGATTTTCACGATAATGCAAACAAGGACTTTGTCAATTCTCTCGGACAACTTCTTCCACAAAAACTAATAGGTCCTTTTATCTCGATGAGCGGAATAGACGAAAGAAGAAAGGTAAACAGTATAACCAAGGAAGAAAGGCGGGTAATACTCTCGCTTCTTCAGGATATGCGATTTAACCTTTCCGGACTCCGTCCTATCGAGGAAGCGATTATTACATCTGGCGGTATTGACGTAAAGGAGATTACTCCATCGACTATGGAATCCAAAATAGTTGAGGGATTGTTCTTCGCAGGAGAAATAATCGACGTCGATGCCTATACAGGTGGATTCAATCTGCAAATTGCATTCTCAACCGGATTTTTGGCAGGAAAAAACGCGGCAGAATGTTACTATTAAGGGAAAGGAAAACAAACCAATATGATTAGAATTGCAATCGACGGCCCTGGTGGTTCGGGCAAATCCAGTCTTGCCAAGGCAGTTGCCTCTAAACTTGGAATCATATATGTTGACACAGGCGCACTTTATCGCACAATAGGACTTTACATGCTTAATAATGGTGTTGTTCCCACCGACAGAGAGGCCGTGGTAAGCAAACTTGGTGACTTTACCTTACAGATGCAATTTCTCGACGGTCAACAAGTTATACTGCTTGACGGGGTTGACGTCAAGGACACTATAAGAGCGCCCGAGGTTTCTATGGCGGCCTCTCACGTTAGTGCTATTCCCGAAGTGCGTGAATATTTACTTAATACACAAAGAGATATAGCAAAAAAGCATTCTGTAATTATGGACGGCCGTGACATTGGTACTGTAATTTTACCTAATGCAGAAATTAAAATTTTCCTCACCGCATCCCCCGAAGCAAGAGCAAAACGTCGCTACGAGGAACTTCTTGCAAGAGGAAAACAGGTTGATTATGAGCAGGTCTATAATGAGATGGTAGAGCGTGACACCAACGATTCTACCAGAGCCGTTGCCCCCTGTGTTCAGGCAGAGGACGCAATTTTGCTTGATAACTCCGACCTTACCGCAGAGCAAACTATTGACAAGGTTATAGAAATTATCACAAACTTTCAAAAGAAAAACAAAAAGACAGGCTATCAGCGTCTTCACAGTTTTTTAGCACCTTTTTTTCGCTTTTTATTTAATGTAAAGGTTGTCGGCAAAGAAAATATACCCAAAGAGGGTGGTTTTGTTCTCTGCTCCAACCATATAGCCATTCGCGATGTATTGGTTATTGCCGCTGCTTGTCCGAGGCAGATTAACTTTATTGCCAAAAAAGAACTCTTCTCTATTCCGATTTTAAGCAGTATAATTACCGCCCTTGGTGCTATTAAACTCGACCGTGGAGGCTCTGATGTCAAGGCGCTAAAGCGCTCGGTTGGAATTGTAGAAAACGGTGGTATGGTAGCAATATTCCCCCAAGGACACAGATACCCCGGTGTTCATCCCGCCTCAACTCCCAGAAAGAATGGTGCAGCACTCATAACCTACCGCGCAGGTGCAGACGTTATTCCTGTCGCTATCAAGACAAAGAAAAACAAGTACGGCTTCTTCCGTCCTGTTGAGGTAATATTCGGCAAGCCCATCGACTTCTCCTCTCTTGGTTTTAAGAACGGAGGTAACGACGAATATAAGGCCGCCACCGACCTGATATTCGAGAAAATTGTAGAACTTGGCGATTTTAGTGATGCTCCTGCTCTTACCTCCTCCGAAGATAACCCAGTTACCGAGCAATCAACTGCTGATACTACATCTTCCGACACCGAGTCAACAACTACCCATAAAACGGTTATAGATATTGACACAACATTGAGTGAAAGCAAGGGTGAAGGTGAAAAAGAATAATGAACATTACTATTGCAAAAGGTTCAGGCTTCTGTCCAGGGGTAAAACGGGCCGACAGCCTTGTTTATTCACTTGTAAGAGATAAGAAAAGTAACGAGAGAATATACACCCTCGGACACCTTATTCATAACCCCATTTATAATGAGGAACTAAAAAATAAAGGTGTAGATTCTATTGAATTCTTTGAGGTAGCAAACAAATTTTACGAGCAGCCACAAATTCCCATGACGCTCGTAATTCGCACCCATGGTATTCCAAAGGAGCAAAACGAGGCACTTCTTTCACTCGAAGAAAAAGAGGAAAATTTCCACCTCGTAGATGCCACCTGCGGATATGTCAAAGCGATTCACAAAATTGCAGACGAAAACACAAACGAGGACACAGTTTTTCTTCTGTTTTGCAATCCAACTCATCCCGAAGCGGTAGGCATTATGAGTTATGCTCACGGCGAAAAGTATGCGATTACTTGCGAGGAGGATATTTACCGAATACATTTTGGTAATAAAATACCAATTTTATGCTCTCAAACAACCCAAGGCTTGACAAAATTTATAAAAATTAAAAAACTTTTAAAAAAACTATATACAAACGCAAAAATTTTTGATACAATATGTATTGTCACTGAAAATCGTCAGAATGAGTCAGTTTGTCTTTCGCGAAACTCGGATCTTGTGATTGTAATTGGCGGCAAGGAAAGTTCTAATACAAGAAAACTCTACGAGTTGTGTAAAGAACAATGCCCCAACACCCACCTGGTAGAGAGTCCTGAGGAACTGGTCCCGAATTTACTTTACGGTGTACAAAATATAGGAATTATCGCAGGCGCTTCCACACCTGACGATATAATAACGGAGGTAAGTAAGACTATGGAAAACTTTACACAATTGCTGGAAGGCTCACTTAAATCTTTACATACAGGAGATACAGTTGTTGGTACAATTTTTACCATCGGTGAAAATGAGATCAAGCTTGACCTTGGTGCCAAGTTCACAGGCGTACTTGCTAAAGAGCAGGTTACCGATGATCCCAACGCAAATCTTTCTGAAATGTTTAAGGTTGGAGAGGAGATAGAAGTCTTTGTTATTCGTGTAGAAGATGGCAAGGGTCTTGCAACCGTTTCTAAAAAGAGAGTTGACAAGGACAACAGTTGGGTTGTTTTAAGAGATGCTTACGAGGCAGGCGAAACCCTTGAGGGTAAGGTTGTCAGCGTAATCAAGGGTGGCGTTCTTGTTTCCACCGGTAACAACACTGTATTTGTTCCCGCTTCCCAGACCGGTATTGCAAAGGGCGGCGATCTTAGTGTTCTTGTTGGCACTACTCAGAAAATCAGACTTATCGAATTCAACACCGAGAAGAAGAAGGCACTCGGCTCTATCAAGGTAATTCTCAACGAGGAGAAAAAGGCTTTGGAAGATGCAGTTTGGGCTTCTCTTGAGGTTGGTCAGCACTTCATGGGTACTGTAAAGAATCTTGCTCCCTACGGCGCATTTGTTGATATCGGCGGCGTTGACGGTATGGTTCACAATACCGAACTTTCCTGGAAGCGTATCAAGCACCCCTCCCAAGTTGTAAAGGTTGGTCAGGTTATCGATGTGTTCGTTAAGGAACTTGACACCGAGAACAAGAGAATTTCTCTTGGCTACAAGACACAGGAGATGGACAGTTGGTTCCAGTTCACACAGAAGTATGCAGTAGGCGACATTGTTCCCGCTAAGATAGTTTCTATCATGCCCTTTGGTGCTTTTGCAGAGGTTTATCCCGAGGTTGACGGTCTTATCCACATCTCGAGAATCTCCACCGAGAGAATCAACTCCCCTGCTGATGTCCTTACCGTAGGTCAGGTTGTTGACGTAAAGATTACCGAAATCGATGACGAGAACAGAAAACTCGCTCTTTCCATTCGTGCCATCACAGAGGCAGCCGAGAAGGCAGCAAGAGAAGCGGCTAAGGCACAGGAAGAGGCTGAAAGAGCCGCTGCCGAAGCCGAAGAAGAGGCAAGACTTGCAGAAGAGAGAGCAGATATGGCTCCCTATATAGTAGGTTCTATCGACTAATTTTTACTTATTATATAAGAAAAATCCCGACGAAATAGGGTAATATCCTTAGCGGAGAATTCAAAAATACCGCTAAGTGCGAGCATCGCATTTGACTAGTCAAACGCAAATGGCTAAGCCCAAACCCTTATTACAAGCAGAAAGAGCACACACGCAAGACGAAAAATCTTGTATGTATGCTCTTTTTCTGTTAGTGAAGTTTTTGCTAACGCAAAAGTGATGTTATGCTGTGCATAATGAAGTTGCTCGCAAAAGCTCGCAGTGATGTGATGTTTGCCAACTACGCCGTCAGGCGTAACATCATTCACGCAGTGAACATCACTGACGAAGTCAACATCACTTGCCCGCAAGGGCAAACATCGTTTAGCGTGAATGCTCCGTTAAGAGCATCACGCTATTCGTCGGGATTTTTATGTTTTTTCTGAAATTAAATTAATACCAATTAAAATAGTATTAAATTATATGAGCAAATATCACAAAATAATGACTTATGCCTCCAAGGACTTTTTATATTCAAGAAACTCCTCATATGTCCCTGTTCTGTCAATAAAACCATCGGGAGTGATTTCAATAATCCTGTTAGCAACCGTGTTCATTATTTCATAGTCATGGGATGCAAAAAGAATGTTTCCTCGGAAATTACGCATTCCATTATTTACCGCAGTTATAGATTCGAGGTCAAGGTGGTCGGTAGGTTGGTCAATTATTAGCATATTTGAGCCAAACATCATCATTCGTGAGAACATACATCTAACCTTTTCTCCACCCGAAAGAACATTTACTGGCTTAAATACCGAATCATTTGAGAACAACATTCTACCGAGGAAGCCACGAAGATAGGTTTCGGTCTGGTCCTTTGAATACACACGAAGCCAGTCAATAATAGACTCACTATGCCCCTCAAAATATTCGGTATTATCGTGAGGGAAATATGATGTAGTAATAGATACTCCAAACTTAAATTCTCCCGCATCCGCCTCTTTTTCGCCCATAAGAATACGGAACAAATGAGTTATAGCCATCTCATTGCCGACAAAGGCAATCTTGTCCTCTTTGAATACATGGAAGGTTAAATCCTTGAATAGGACTTTACCGCCGATCGAGCCAGTAAGCCCCTCAACGTGCAGAATTTCCTTTCCCGCTTCCCTATCCATATCAAAACCGATAAAAGGATATCTTCTGCTCGAAGCGGGCAATTCCTCTACTGTTAGTTTGTCAAGCAGTTTTCTTCTTGCTGTTGCTTGTCTGGACTTTGATTTATTTGCAGAGAAACGAGATATAAAACTTTGAAGTTCTGCTATTTTCTCCTCGTTTCTCTTGTTCTGCATCTTTATAAGACGCTGTATTAGTTGGCTCGACTCGTACCAAAACTCGTAGTTGCCAACGTACATCTTAATTCCACCATAGTCAATATCAACTATGTTGGTGCATACATCGTTTAGGAAATGTCTGTCGTGTGATACAACTAGCACCGTACCAAAATAATCGGACAAAAAGTCCTCAAGCCACATAACAGCATCAATATCAAGACCATTTGTAGGCTCGTCAAGCAGAATTATATCAGGATTTCCAAACAAAGCCTGCGCCAAAAGAACCTTAACCTTTTCGCTCTCTTTGAGTTCGGACATCATTCTGTAAAGGTATTCGTCAGTAAGTCCAAGACCTTGAATTAGTTTTGAAGCATCGGACTCTGCCTCCCAACCGCTAAGTTCGGCAAACTCACCCTCAAGTTCAGAGGCTCGAATGCCATCCTCGTCCGTGAAATCCTCCTTCATGTAGAGGGCGTCCTTTTCTTTCATAATATCATATAGATGCTTGTTGCCCATAATAATGGTATCAAGAACCGTATATTCTTCAAAAGCAAAGTGGTCTTGTTTTAGTACCGACATACGAACGGTAGATGGAATACTAACCTCCCCGCGCGTAGGCTCAAGTTCGCCACAAAGAATACGAAGAAATGTAGATTTTCCCGCACCATTAGCACCTATAATTCCATAGCAGTTACCAGGTGTAAACTTCAAATCCACATCCTTAAATAGCAACTGACCACCAAATTGAAATGATAAATTATTTACTGTAATCATTATTCTGCCTTGTTTTATTATCTTATTTTATAGTTTCCAATATTTTTGATATATGTTCGTAAACATATGTAGGCTTGACTTCACTCATTTTCAAGTCGTCAAGTGTACCCTCACCTGATAGAACAAACACGGTATCAATACCTGCGTTAACCCCTGATGCAATATCAGTATATAGCCTGTCACCTATCATTACGGCATCGTCTTTTTTATACCCATATTTTTGAAGCGCCATAAGTATCATATCAGGCTCAGGCTTTCCTATAAAGTGAGGCATTTTCCCTGTGGCATTCTTAATCATTACCGAAATGCTTCCGAGGTCAGGGACAAATCCGTAAGAAGTAGGACAGGTGATATCTGGGTTTGTAGCAATATAAATATAATCTCCTGTTGATAAAAGTCTGCATACGTCATCAATCTTTTTATAGGTTAGTTCTGTGTCGTATCCGAGCAGAATACCGTCTATTCCCTCGCCAATCTCGGTTACAATATCTATCCCCTCTTCGAGCAAGGTCGATACAAAGGATTTTGTACCCATACAATAAAATCGCTTGTCGTTATGATATTTTCTTATATATGCAATTGTAGCATCTACTGATGTAAGAAAATCGTCTTTACTTGCTTCAATTCCGAGCCTTTTCATCTTTTCGATATATGCTTCAAGACCTTTAGATGAGTTGTTTGTAACAAACAGGTATTTTCCTCCTTTTTCTTTTATAAGTTCAAGGAATTCTACCGTTCCAACAAACAGTTCGTCATCCAAATATATAGTGCCGTCCATATCAAGAAGAAAAAACTTTTTATCCTTAAGAGCCATAAAAACCTCCAAGCATATTAAAAACCCTACATAGTAGGGTTTTTATATTTTAGTCGGGATAACCGTCGGGATTCATTTTCTGCCATCTTGCAGAGTCTTCACACATCTTCTTAAGATCTCTCTCTGCGCGCCAGCCAAGAACCTCAAGAGCCTTGGTAGGATCTGCATAGCATTCTGCTATATCACCAGGACGTCTTTCTGCAATGCGATACTTTACAGGAGCGCCCCAAACATCACCAAAGGCCTTTACCATTTCAAGCACCGAATAACCGTTTCCAGTACCAACATTAATATAGTCAATACCGTTCATTCTGCCTGTGTATTCGATAGCCTTAAGGTGAGCGAGTGAAAGGTCAACAACGTGGATAAAATCGCGCACGCCTGTGCCGTCGGGTGTGTTATAATCGTTTCCGAACACGTTAAGACATTCGAGCTTGCCTGCCGCAACCTTCGCGATATAAGGAAGAAGGTTGTTGGGAATACCACGGGGGTCCTCACCAATAAGGCCGCTCTCGTGTGCGCCAATGGGGTTGAAGTAGCGAAGAACACATACCGAGAGCGAGGGATTCGCGTGTGCTGTATCGGCAAGTATTCTCTCTATCATAAGCTTGGTCTCGCCATAGGGATTGGTGGTAGAAAGGGGGAAATCCTCTCTGATAGGCACCGACTTTGGCAGACCATATACGGTTGCGGAGGAAGAAAATACAATTCTATTAACACCGTGTGCTATCATACAATCAAGCAGGTTGAGGGTGCTTGTGAGATTGTTGTAATAATACTTTACAGGAATAGAAACAGACTCGCCAACCGCTTTAAGGCCTGCAAAATGGATAACCGAATCAATATCAGGATAATCCCTGAATACCTTATCAAGCTGCTCCTTGTCGCACATCTCGCACTCGATAAATGTGGGGCGCTTCCCTGTAATAGCCTCTATTCTGTCAAGAACACAGAGCTTGCTATTAGAAAGGTTATCTATAATAATTACCTCTTGACCTATATTCATAAGCTCGACAACGGTGTGCGAACCTATATATCCGGTACCACCTGTTACAAGAATTGACAT
>JAZUPL010000009.1:0-20352 GCA_045605175.1 Eubacteriales bacterium
TATGCATGAATGCGATTCTGTCCATTTCAGCATACTTTCTTACCATAGCTACTGTGTCATTTGACTTTGCACAACCAAGACTGCCTGTGCAGAAGCAAAGTGAGTTAGCAGGACTGTCAACAATAGAGAGGAATCTGTCAAGGTTCTTCTCACAGGTGATAATTCTTGGCAGGCCGAATATAGGATATGGCGGGTCATCGGGGTGTATAGCCATTCTCACGCCGCACTCCTCTGCCACGGGAATCACCTTTTTTAGGAATCTCTCAAGGTTTGCCCAGAGTCCCTCCTCGCCAATTTCACCGTAGGCGGTGATAAGTTCACGCACCTCTTCCTGGGTATAACTTGAGTCCCAGCCGGGCAGGTGTATATCATCCTTCAATGGGTCAAGACCTCTCATCTGGTCCCAGTACATTACAAGGCTTGTTGAGCCGTCCTTTGCCTCTTTGTCAAGTTGTGTTCTCGTCCAGTCAAACACAGGCATAAAGTTGTAGGTTACGCACTTGATACCGTACTTTGCGCATCTTCTGATATTTTCGCAGTAAACCTCCAAGAGTTGTTCGACGTTGTTTCTGCCAAGTTTGATATCCTCGTGTACGGGTATGCTCTCAACTACGTCAAATATAAGACCGTTATCCTCGCAAGCGACCTTCATTTTTGCGAGGCTCTCCTCGCCCCACACCTCGCCGGGCTTAACGTCATACACCGCCGAAACGATAGAACGCATACCGGGAATTTGCGAGATATACTTAAGAGAAATGGGATCGCTTTCGCCATACCAGCGGAAGGACATTTTCATATTCATAATTTATATTTCCTTTCGGTTTTTATTATAAAAACTATCATATTTAATATACCAAATTGAGAGGGACGTGTCAAGGGGTTTGGACGAGGGGTGTTGCATTTTCGTATATTTATTTTTCCTGCCTCGGCTTTTGTGTAAAGTGGTGAAGAAATAATAAACAACGCTAAGATAATTATATAATGAATAGAGAAAAAAGTCAAGGAAATAAACCGAGTTTTTATAAAAGAGAATACTGGAAAATTCCACGTGACAATAAGCGAGAAATCATCATAGAAATCCGCCCGACAATAGAATTAAACTCGATATGAGCGCACCCGTGTCAAGTAAATGGAATTATAGCGGCGAATAGCATTGTTATTTAAAGACGCGACATTTTTTATTAATGTAAATAAGAGTTTGCTTTATCTTGGCTAACAACTATAAGTTTTAGGGTTATAGATAATTATATTGTAAGGTCAAAGGCTCGGCTTACCTTTTAGTCTTATTAGTGTAAACACAAACAAAAGAAAAATCCCCCGAAAGGGGGATTTTATTAGGTGAAGGTTATTGGAAGTGTGGATTACTCTTCCTCGGCTTCTTCCTCGTCAAGAAGTCTGTTGTACTCTTCGAATACTGCGTCGATAGTTTCGTCATCCATTACTATCTCAAACTTGTTGCCTTCTTCGCTTTCGACTATCTCAAAGACGAGAGCCTCGTCCTCGCCCATACCCTCGAGCAGTTCGACGGGTTGAAGAATTACATAGAAACTTTCGCCAAGTTCTATTCCTGCAATTTCGATGAAGTCAACCTCCTCGCCGTTTTCGGTTACGAGAGTGATAATCTCTTCCTGAATTTCGAATTCCTGATCCATTTTTCTCTCCTTATATTATATAATAACTTTAGTATATAGGATAAATATGCTTACCGATTAATAGAAATAGGTCGATTGGTTATAGTCGCTTTCGATAGCGTAGAATATTCTTTGATTATTTGGTGAGAGTGCCTCTTTCTTAATATTCGAATCTATAATAGCGGCAATAATTGTAACTATACCGCCAAACAAAATATTCATAATAATAGGGAACACGATATTCATCTTCTCAAAGAATTCTATTATACCCACGGGCTTTTCTGCCACCGCATTAACAAATTCCCTGTTTCGCTTTCCTATACCGATATTGATAATTCCGGTAACTGCAGCGAGTATATAAGAAATAATATCAACACCATAATATAAGAGGTTTGTTTCAAGAAACTCGTCGCTTGCCATCTCGAAAAAGGATATAACCAGCATCACAACCGAGAAAGCAATCTGCAACCAGCCCATGACAGTCCACAGTGTCGCAGAATTCTTCATCTTTTTTGTGATGTTTCCGAGGGCGAGGCTCTTTTCTATATCCGATACACCGCTGTTACCCGAACCACCAAAGCCCGAACCTCCAAAGCCGCCGCCCGCTTTATTACCAACGGGTGCGCCACAGTTGGGACAGAAGGATGAGCCGTCCGGAATTTTGCCACCGCAATATTGACAAAACATATAAATGCTCCTTAATTATAATAATTTACTATCCAATATAAAAATATATTCATTAGACTAAAATAATTGTAACACCTTTCTTTATCCCTGTCAAGAGATAAACCGATAAAGGTGCTTTATTCCATATTTATTTACTAAAAAAATACTATTTGGAAGATTTTAATAGAAAACTCTTGCAATAGACGGTCGATTTCTACTACAAGAGTTTTTGCTTTTGATTTTATTGGATTATTATAGATGTTGTCGCTTAGATGTGTTCTTCGGCTTCTGCCTTTATAGGAGTTTCTTCCCTGGGGAATTATCGTCTTTTCTTTTGGTTTTAAGTATATAAAGATATACGAAAACCGCCGTGAGAGGGAAGAGCATACCGAGGAGTATTCCCGCCCTCATGCCTAACTTGTCGGGCGAAACAGATAGGCTCTGTGCCAGTTCCTGTGCCCAAGGTGTAGCCGCCACCACGTCGGTGACAACCCCCATAAGTTGCGGGCCAACCGATGCGCCGAGGTCGCCTCCTGCCGCCATAAGAGCAAACACCATAACACCGTCGTCCACCCTGTCGGATACCACTATAAGGCTACCCGGCCAAAGCATAGAAACGCAAAAACCGCAAATTCCACAGGCGACAAGCCCGATAAGAGGAACAGGCAACAATGCCGCTACAAGATAGCAAACCGTAGCGCCGATAGCGCCGAAAAACATCACACGCTCTATATTCTTTCCAAACTTCGCATACATCGAGCGTCCAAGCCCGAGCATAACCGAGAACATAGCCACGCCAAAAATATCGCCCCACAACTTGGGTATGCCGAGCGCCCCCTCAATATATCCGCTTGCCCATTGTGCCATAGTACATTCAGCAGCACCACCGAGGAAAATAGCAAATACGGATAGCCACAGGGCGGGACGTTTTAGAATTCCCCTTGCACCCTCCTTTTTTCCCGCACTTTTTAGTTCGGGGAGAGTAGCACCTGAAAAAAGAATAAAAGCCAATAGCGGAACGACGGCATAAATGAGCGAAAGAAACATCCAAGAGGTGTTTTTGAATATGAGCAAAAACAGGGTAGTAACCGCCACCATACCCACCACGCCCCAGGCGTAGATTGAGTGCAGTTTGCTCATCTCCCCCTCGGGATTTTTCGAGGGTATAGCCGCAATTACCGGACTAATCAACACCTCGGACAAGCCACCTGATGCCGAGAAAATCACCGTGCCTAAAACTAATCCGAGATATACGTTGCCGGGAAGAATAAACGGTGTCAAGCCGTAAATAACAAGCCCACAAAGTGTCAGAAGCGGAGTAATCTTTACCGCCACCTGCATATTTATTTTGTGCGACATGAAGGAAAAAATCAGATCTACTATAAGTTGAGTAGAGAAGTTAATCAATACCAAAAGGCCAAGCAGCGAATAGGAAATATCATACAAGTCCCTGAATGTCAAAAAGAGCAGTGGCGAAAGATTTCCCACAATAGACATTGATATGTTAGTAAGATAGCACGCTGTTTTAACGCGAGTGTAACCGTTTTCCATTTTTCCTCCTTAGGATTTACCCTTGCCATTTTATCACTAAACCACCCGCTTGTCAAGCAAAAACCTCCTGAGCAGATATTTTCTACCGCAGGAGGTCTTTTATTAATTGTAGATATTTTGGCTTAGTTTAGTGCGACGCACTTTTTATAAACTCAGAATTACTTTTTCTTTGCCTTGGGCTTTTTAATTCTGTTGAGTTTCTTGTTGAGGTCGAGAAGTTGCTCCTTGGTAACGGTTGCGCCAACCATACCTATCATACCTGTAAGGCGAAGAATGGTAAATCCGCCAAGCATAGCCTTCATCTCGTCGGTGATAGTAAAGCCGCCTGCAACCTTCTGGTTCTTCTTAGGCATAATCTTCATCATAAATAAGCCAACCCAAATCTTTCCGCGAATGGTGGACATGATATCCGAAAGTTTGTCATTGATGGAGAAGTAGCCGTCGGGCATATTTATCTCGAACCAGTTGATTATGGAGTTCTTTTCCTTGAGGCGGTATTCCTCGTTGAAGGTATCTACCTTGCGGATAACGCTCTCGTCAGAGAACTCGCCTGCCACAGCCCTAAGTGTGGTTTCGCCCACGTTGGGAACGTCGAAGTAGAAGAAGTGGTCGGGTGCGGTCTTTTTGCCGAGGCTCACGCCGTTTGCAAATAACTCCACCTCGGGGAGGTTGGAATATACTGTAACCTTGGTAACGTCCTCAACTCTGTCGATATATCTCTTGCCACAGAGGTGGACAAAGGGATCGTCGGAGAGCCAAGCCTTGTAAGCGTAGAAGGCGTCCTTCTTATACTTACGGTCCATAGTGATAAGTCCCTTGTGGTTCTGTCCGTTTTCGCCGCCCTCGCTTCTTGCGTCTGCGCCGAAGTCAAACATGTTCCATACGTGGGTTGCCCAGATGTAGGGACGTGTGAAGAGTTGCTTGATAAGTTCCTCGTGGTAGTATGCCTGATATTCCTCGGTGTAGTCGCCCTGCGTGGGGTTGGAGGTGTGCCAGTTGAGCGCCTCGCATCCGTATTCCGAGCAGCCGATAGGAATGTTGGGGTGAACTTTGTGGAAGTTGTCAAACCAGGGGCCGTTCATATCGGTTTCGCCACCGTACCAACCGAAGTAGTGGTTGTAGGATATGACGTCGGGAATCTCTACATAGGGAGAATTGATATCACAGGGAGAAACGGCAGCCACGGTGGTAAGTCTGGTCTTATCCATCTCGTGAACGAGGTCGTTAAGAATTCTGTGGTTTTCAAGAAGGTCGGCATCTCTGTCGCCCTTCATTGTAATCTCGTTGGAAAGTCCCCATACCACGATAGATGCGTGGTTGTAGTTCTGGGTAACGAGTTCCTTCATCTGCGAGATAGTGTTCTCACGGCCTGTGGGCATATGCTGGGAGATGTAGGGAATCTCTGCCCAGATTACAAGACCATATTCGTCACAGAGGTCGTAGAAATACTGGTCGTGCTGATAGTGAGCAAGACGAATGGTGGTAGCGCCAACCTCAAGGATAAGGTCGATGTCCTCTTTGTGATGCTCGGGAAGAAGAGCGTTACCAACGCCCCATCTGTCCTGGTGACGAGATACACCGCGAAGGGGGTAGGACTCACCGTTGAGGAAGAAGCCGAGTTCGGGGTCAATCTTGAAGGTACGGCAACCAAATCTTGTGCTAACCGTATCTATTACGTTTTCGCCCTCTACGAGTTCTACCGTCATAGTATAGAGGTAAGGGTTCTTACGACCGTTCCACAGGGTAACGCCGTTTATGGTCTGGTCGATTTCAAGGGCGTCGGTGGTGTCGCTTACCACGGTGTTGCCCTCACGGCCGGTGATGGTATAGCGGACAGACTGACCGTCCTTTTTGTTAGTTACATACACACGGGTGTTGATTACTGCATTCTCACCGTCCACCTTAGGTGTTACAGCAAGACCGGGGCCACCGTAGTAGTCGAGGTCAAAGTGGCTCTCGCAAACGGCGATAATGTTGACGTTACGATAAAGACCGCCGTAGAAGGTGAAGTCTGCAACCTGGGGATAAACTCTTTCGTTTGCCGCGTTGTCAACTGCGATAACGAGCAGGCTCTCATCCTTAAGGCTTTCGGTCAGGTCAACTCTCCAGGTGGAGTAGCCGCCGTCGTGGTGGCACAGGTGCTTGCCGTCGAGGTACACGTCTGCGGAGGAGTTAGCACCGCAGATTTCAAGGTAGTATCTGTCGGCGGTGGGAAGTTCGTTTTTCTTAATTACCTTTGCGTACTGGCAGGTGCCACGGTAGTAGTCGTTACCGCCGTCCATACCGTCCTCGGCATTCCAGGTGTGGGGCAGATTTACTGCCTCCCAGTCGGTGGGAAGGGTGCTGGGCAGAGCAGTTTCTTTGCTAAACACCCAACCGTTATTAACATTAAAAATAGTTCTCATAAAATCTCCTTAATAATATCGCTCGACAGTATTATACCATCGAGCGATATCGTTAGTCAATAAATCAATAGCAAATTGTTACTCGATCTTATTTATCGATTAAACTTCGTCGGCGACAGCCTCGGTAGCCTCTTCGGCGGTTTCTTCGCTGTGATGTCTTGCCTCAAGTTCAGCGTTCATGGTTTCAAGAGTCTTCTTATCAAGGTTGTAGATAAGAGCAAGACCAACAAACTGCATAACTGCGGCAACAACGAAGAGAACTGCAACGAGAACACGAAGGTTTACAGCAACGTCCCAACCGAGCCACTCAACGTTAATTGCGTTGAAAGCACCGTTTGCGTCGGGAATATTGGTGTAATTGCCTGCTGCGTCAAGGTTTGCGTTGTTAACGTAACCAAGGCCGGTCATAATAACGAGAGCAACTGCAGGACCTACACCCTGAGCGAGCTTTCTGAAGAAGGAGTGAAGCGAGTAAACAACACCCTCCTCACGCTTGCCGGTCTTCCACTCGTTGTAGTCGATAGCGTCACCCATCATAGCCCAAGAAACGGTGGAGTAGATACCAAGACCAAGGCTATATACAAGCTGGCAAAGTATGTAAACAACAAGGTCGAGAGCGGTGTTGTTAGGAGTGATGATAAACAGACCAAGACCACCTATGATAGAGCAGATAGCACCGATTACGGAAAGTTCCTTCTTACCGTACTTGGTAACCATCTTACGAGCAAGGGGAGTGAACACAACGATAGGAATCATTGCGAAGAGTTGAACGATACCGGAAATTTCGGGGTTCTTGAAGTAAATCTGGAATACAACAGAAACTGCGGTAGTAGCGCCCTGCATACCGATGAACATACCCATAGCCGCTACGGTAGCGCCTACTGCGGGACGGTTCGTGATGAAGTTCTTAAGTGCCTCAAGTATGTTGAACTTGGGGGCATCTTCGCCAATTCTGAGGTCCTCGTCGATACGAACGACGGTGGTTCTGATCATAAACTGGAAACAGATGAAGCCAAGCACGCCCATTACAAGAGCGGCAACGAATACCATGTTACCGTTGAGCGACTTGTCAGGGTTGTAAATAAGGAAGGGAAGGATTACCATAGGAAGCATATTTCCTATCATCGAGCCGATGGAACGCCAAGCAGAGAGCGATGCTCTGTCTGCGGGGTCGTTGGAAATAAGCGACAGGAGTGATCCGTAGGGAACGTTTGCTATGGTGTAGAATGCATCCCAAATTACATATCCCGCGATGAAGATAATGATCTTCGCCCAAACGGGAGCGGTGGGGAAGGGTAAGAAGCAACAAGCGCCGCCTATGATAAGACCGATAGAGCCGATCCATATATATTGAAGGAACTTGTTTCTTCTGTACTTGCGATTGTCGGAGTCAATAATAGTACCGATAAGGGGGTCGTTGATAGCATCCCATACCTGAACTATAACGAGAAGCAGGGAGTACCAGAGTCCAAGACCCATTACCTGAGTCCAGAACAAAGCCATAGTGCCCTTGAGTGCAAAGCTCATATTACAGCCAAGGTCGCCGGCGGCGTAGGACACACTGTCAAGTATGCCAAACTTGCGTTTGCCGTTTGCATCAAGTTGAACGGTTTTTGCCATAATAAAATCTCCTTATAAAATTTTTTATCATCATTATTATAACAAACATTTAACCTCTCGAAAAGTGCCAAAGCGAAACTTATGTGACACCCCCTTACGAAGTATTATTTATATATTTATTAATTTTGCACAAATTTTTATAATTATTATTTAATAGTTATTTGCTAAATTAAATTGACTTGTAACATATTTTTCTGTTATACTATAAAAAAAAGACATTTAGAGGGGTTATGTATAAACAGTGTAGAACCGAGCAATCGGCAAAAAGACAAAGAGCAATAGAAAAGGAACTTGAGCACCTTATGCTCGCTCGTCGTATAGACGAAATAACGGTCAGCGAACTTTGCGACCGTCTTGAAATTCCGAGAAAAGCTTTTTATCGTTACTTCGATAGCATAGACGGTGCGCTTCACGCAATGATAGACCATACAATGGCGGAATTTCACTCCTTTGGCTCTCGCTATACCGAGCACGAACGCCGCACTCTGCAACGAGATATAGAGCAGTTCTTTATCTTTTGGAAGGAGAGGGAGCGCTTTTTAGATGCACTTGACGGCAGTTCCTTGATAGGTTTTTTGATACAAAAGTCTATAAATTATTCTATAAGTGATATGGTAAACGCTGTCAAATTCCTGCCCTATGATGGTGACTGGGATCGCTCGCAGGTGTTTAAGTTTGCAATATGCGGACTTATGACTTTGATGATAGAATGGTACAAAAACGGATTTAAGACCTCGACAAGAGAGATGGCAAGACTTTCCTGCCGTGTGCTGTCCGAGCCCCTGTTCCCCAACCTTTCTGACATAGGCATTATAAACTAAATATCTGAAAATTTGAAAGAAACTAAACGGCTTAATTCTAAAGTGCCAAGTGAAACTAAATGGCTTAATTGTCAAGAGAAACCAACGGCAAATTGCCAAGTTAAACTTAACGGCTATATTAAATAAAAACAATCCGCTTCTTGCAGTCCTTGAAAGATTCAAAGATTGCTTTGGGCGGATTGTTTTGCTTTTCAAGATTAGAAATTAAACTCTCATTAAGGAGATAAATTGAATATCAACTTCTCGCAGAGATTAATTGTTTCTTTTTGACGGTTAAATTCTCGCATCCCAAAGACCGCAGAAGGAGTCGATAGGATCTTTGCCAAGGAAGGCGTCGGGACCCGTTACAAGACCTTCAACAAGGGCGGTCATCGTGTCGGGCTTTGAGTCGTAGGCATTGATGTAGGTGCGTACCTGGGGAATATCTGCGAGCATTGTTGGAGCATTTACGCTTATGGCAATTACCGGGAGTTCAAAGACGTACCAGGGAATCTCTCCGCCACCCTTGGAAAGACCAAAAGCAGGGCGGCCGTTTGCAACGTCGCAAAGCGTTATTACTAAATCCTGTCCCGCCTTGAAGTCGGCAATAGAATTCTTTCCTGCAAAGTAGAGATTAAGGCTCGGTTTTTCTCCCCTTGCCACCTGTGCTTTTATCTGGTCAAGCGGACTCTCGTAGATAAACGCATCAAAGCCCTTCTCAATTAGCCTGTCGCGAAGGTCCTCGGCGGGGTTTTTCTTCGCACCCATACCGCCCATAGCCATCTGCACAAGAGCGTCCATAGGTCCTTGCGCACCCTTGACGTACACTATCATAATCCTCTTATACTTTTCAGGGCAGAGAGGGAGAACGTCGGTGTCCTTGTACTTGACAAGAGTGATTGCCTTCTCGCTTATCTCTTTGGAGGCTTCTCGGTATTCTTCCTTTCCGATTTTGCCGCTTAAATCGGTAGGTGTGGAAAGTTCCTCGCGGCTCTTCTTGTTAAGTCCGATTTTCGCCTTGAGTCCGAGTATTCTCGTCAGAGCCTCTACCATTCTCTCTTCGCTTATTACGCCGCTTTTGTATGCGTCAAGCATAGTGGCAAAGTCCTCGTCGGGATCGTTGAAGAATAAGAACATATCACAGCCTGCATTGATAGATGCGGGGAGCATCTCTTTTCTCGTCATTCTGTCCGTCATAGCCACCATATGGCTCGCATCTGTGACTACCATTCCGTTAAAACCGAGCCTGTCACGCAAAAGCCCTGTCATAATCTCGGGGCAAAGGGTAGCGGGGAGCATTTCCTCGTCGGTAATGCCGGGACAGACCTCTCTCATATATTCGGGCATCATAATGTGACCGCCCATAACAGCATCAAGTCCTGCATCTATTAAGGTGGAGTACACCTTGCCAAAGGTTGCGAGCCACTCTTCAGTGTTAAGGTCGTTTATATTGTTAGCAAGATGCGCGTCGCGGAAGTCAAGACCGTTGCCGGGGAAGTGCTTTGCGGCACAGGCAAAACCGCCCACCGAATGTGCGCCCTCAAGGTAAGCGAGGCTCATTTTTGCAACACGGGTAGCATCGTTGCCAAAGGCACGGCTGACAACCTCGGTATTTTCCCAGTTCATATGAATGTCGCAAACGGGAGCAAACGCCATGTTGCAACCGATAGCCTTCGCCTCCTCGTTGGCGTACTGTCCGAGCAGACGAGCGTATTTTTCCTCGCCCGTTGCGCCGATTTTAATTCCACTGCCTATATATGTTCCGTCCGAACAGCATCCGTTTCCGCCACCCTCGGTGTTGCAGGCGATAAAGAGGGGAATTTTCGAGTATTTCTGCAAGGTTGCATTCTGCATCATAACCGCCTGGCTCGGCATGTTGTTGTAGCGGCAACCACCGAGGTGATACCTCGTTACCAAATCCTCAAGATACTTCTCGTCCATTCCTGCCGTAAGTTGGAAGAACAACTGTCCGACCTTTTCCTCGTCACTCATCGAGGCAATAGTGTCTTTTACCCATGCTATATCCTCGTCGGAAAGCGAATAGGGCTTTGCCTTTAAGTCTACCATAACATAGCTCCTTTTGTTAATTAACCTGACAGCCCCCGTCAAATAGTCGTTGGCAGAGCCGAACCTCTCTGTTAGTGGGGGATTTGTAAGCGGAGGGGTTATTTTCCGCCGAGGTTTTCGTTAAACCGTCTTATAAGTTCCTCTTGATATTTGCCTCTGTACTCACCGTACAAAAGCCGTCTTCTGCCTTCGGTGGCGAGTTCTGACCAACTCTCCCTTTCCTTGCCCACAAGAATAGGGAAGAACAGCACGCCGTTTGCCCTTGCCGCCTCCAAATCTCCCGGGGCGTCACCGCACATTATAACACGATTTAATTCGTATCCGTGCTTTAGAAGTTCGCCTATACAGTAGGCCTTGCTTCCGTCGTTTTGGCTGGCTACCGTGTCGGTATAATCAAGTAGTCCGCACCTCTGCCATTCGTCAAGCACTGCTCCGAGATTGGCGCTTGAAACTATCGCCACGTCGGCAAATTCGTGCAGGTCTTTAAGAGCGTCCCCGACACCATCAAAGGGCAGTTTTTCTTCGTCGGTTAGTTCGTCTATGGCGTTGTTTGTCGCAATACTCCAGTTCAATGCCTTTATATAAATCTCGGCATTTTCTCCCTTGCTGTTTAATTCGGCAATTTTATTTTCAATAGCCATATTAGACAACTCCTTTGCCTCGCTCACCCATTCGAGCAGTTCGTATATCCCCTCAATAGGGGTATATCCTGCATCCACCTCGCACAGGGCTTGCACCAAACCGCGAAAACGGTTTATTCCACGAGTCATAGTGTATAGATTTATCTTGCACCAAAGTCGTAAAACAGGCTCTTGCCACTCTTCAAGTCCCCATTCTTTTATCATACAGGGGCCAAAGCAACGGTGGTGCTTTATATCCATAGTGTCCATAGCACATCCGTCGCTATCCACACAAATCAGCCACTCTCTTTGCTTTTTATGGCTTGCGAGCGACTTGTCTATTAAATCATTCATACCTACCTCCGTTATACATATATATTTTACCCGAAATTCTCCTTTTTTTCAATACAGGTAAAGGAAAATCAGTAACTTGCATAACTAAAAAAGAGCATAAATGTGCAATTCGTTCTAAAAAATTAAAACTTTGCGACACACATCGCTTTGCTTTGTGACATTGGCGGTTTTGCCTATGTCAAATTTAGAAAAGTGCATAGCAAGGAGTAAAGAATAAATAATGTAAGCGAACTTAATCTGTCCGCACTTTTAGAAAAAGGAGATAATATTCACAAAGCAAGGTTGGAGGGCAGATAATACTACAAAACCAAGAAAAAAGAGAAACAACAGCACCCGTGTTAAAAAAACGCCCCACACAACCGTATGGGGAATATAATTTATGTAAATAAATATATACAAAAAGCAGTCCGACTCGCGATGTGTCTATCAAGGACATATCGCTGATTTGTCGGACTGCTTTTTGTTTAGTCGGATATATGATTTGTGTTGACGAAGATTTCGTAATCGCCCGATTTGAGAATTCTCACGAGGTCCTCGTTACTTCTTATTCTCTCGTGCGCTATTATACCTGCTCTGCCTGCACTTCCTACACCGTGTGCGTCAGAGCCTGCGGTACATTTAAGCCCCTTCTCCTCGGCGAGAATTCTTGCGCTCTCGTTCCATTCGGGCCTGTTTCCGGCATTATAGACCTCGATACCGTCAAGCAGGTCAAGGCAACCGAGGGGGTTGGGATCTCTTATATAACTTGCGGCTCTGTATGGGTGTGCTTGATACACAAGTCCGCCTGCTGCGTGGATAACCTCGGCAAAGGTTTCTGCCGATGCCTCTTTTAGTTCAGGATGTGCCGCAATAAGTTCGGGTGTTATACCGTAGAGCAAAATCTCCTGCCCCTCTCCAACGTGCTCCTCAAGGCCGAAGAGCAGGTCGAAGTCCACTTCCTTTGCGTATTCAAGACCGTATAGATAGTCCTGCCTGTAAGCATCTACAAACTCCTCCCAGGGAAGTTTGCGGTCTATCCTGTTGTCGCCGTAGTAGAAATGGTTTGTCACCACCATACCACTAAAACCGTTTTTAATAAGCGTATCTATATGACCGCGAATATCGCCACCTGCTCCGCTACAAGGGCAGGTATGCACGTGCATTTCGTATTTATACATTGTTTACCTCTTTCGTCTATAATTTTGCTCTTTCAGGTAACAAGCCTGTTACGTTATATTTTATACTTATTCACCCGAAAAGTCAAGACCTACAATTTTGTCAGCAAAGAAAAACTTGCCGTAAATATACTTGTTAGATGCCGACTCCGAGAGGGTGATAACTCTGCCGCCATACCAATCCATATCCTCGCTCATCGCAGGGCCAGTCACTTTTCTTTCTATCTCTGTCAGGTAGTAAACAGGCGCTCCGTCGAGCATCTCGGTGCTGTCTGTTGCTTTTGCCTCGTCATAGACGTAGTACACCGAGTCGGATAGACCATAGGAGGTGGAAAGCACCACTTTGCCGTCGGGGGTGAAGCAAACTCCTTGGACGTAGTCCCTGACGGCATATATCTTGTTGGGGGTGGTGAGGTCGTCTATATCGTATCTCGTTATAATTGCCAGATATTCACCGTCGGGTGTCATAAAGGAGTGGTCGGTTTCGTAGCCGTGGGCAACGTCGCTGAACTCTCCGACATAGAGATATTCCTCGTTGGTGAAAACGAAGGAGGCATTGTTGTTTACCTCTGTTCCCGTGCCAATATCAACCACGTCGCCGTTTTTAGCATTTAGCAGGCTCGAAAGCGGGAATGTGTAAATCTTACTGCCGTTTGCAAGATAGACGCTTTCGCCCGTGATACCGATACCGCCCGCGTGACCGGTGTATTTCTCGCCACCTCTTGTGAGGGTGACATATTTAGATTCGTTTTTCTCGTTTGTTATGTATATACGAGAGTTGCTCTTGTCGGTCATATATCCGCAAACGATAATGGTGTTATTTTCCTCGCTCACCGCCACACCTTGGCAAACAAAATTGTCGCCAAGACCTGGGTTTGTGCATATATCGGTTTTTATCGAATAATATTCACCGTAGATAGCAAATTTCGCAATATTAAGTCCGCCCCAAACCAACAACACCAGAGCAAGCACTCCGACGAGGGTAAAAAGGCAAATCTTTCCTACTATTTTTAGTATTTTCATATAAAACTCCTTTCGGTTATTTCTTTTCAAATACTTATTGATTATAACACAAATAGGAAAAAATAGCAACAAATTTGACAAAATATCCCTACCAATAATAAGGGCTATGGCGATAAAGCAAAAAGTTTTTTACCTTTTGCAACTCGTTCAAGTTTTTCGCATAAGTTCGCAAATTCCAAAAAGAAAACACCCAATCATCCCCCCAAATCACAAAAGGATTCAAGGAAAAGAGTGAGTGTTTAATTTGAAAGGATAAATTTATTCCTATACCTCTACGGTATTGTTCTTTTTGGTAAACAGATAATATATGAAATAAAATGCGGTGATATATATGTAGAAGAGCACGCAAACTATAATCGGGTAGAGGACAGGGTTTCCGCCAACAAAATTGTAGATTATGTCATAGGGAGTGCCGTCGCCACGCATAAGGAACATATAGTTGTAGTCGACAAGGACGTTTACAATATATGAAACAATGCAGAACACCGAAACTATGGCAAATCCGATAGGAATGTTCTTTTTCTTCATACTTGCCATTCCCGAGAAGAGAATGTAAAGCGAGCAGAATCCGGATATGGTATGCGTAAGGGTGGTATGTATAATGTCATAGGACAGAATGGGATAGGACGAGTAATCTTGGCCCGCACCCAAAAGACCTGCCACAGCACCGAGAATACCAAAGATAAAGACAAAGTCGAGTGCCGCCTCTCTTACAACGCCCTTGGAAAAAGCGGCGAGAGGGATAGTGAAAAGCTGTATGCTGCAAAGGAAAAGGGGAAGCACGTACAGCCACTTCGTAGGATCGTCCGAGCGAACACAAACGAGAATCATTCGTATAATTTCAAGCGAGTCGATTATAATAGCCGCTGTTACAAGCACGCGATTTTTCTCTTTATCTGTTTTTGTGCGATTTTTCCTACCGATGACTACCGCAAGGATAGCCATAATAATTAAAGCAGAAGTTACAAATAAAATGTGCTGCCAGGACATATAGCCCTCGGCAGGACGAGTATATCCACCAAAGCCAAAGAATTCTTTCATAGTCCACCTCCAAACAATATTATTATACAACAACAGTTTACAGGTGTCCACAGTTTTCGACCAAATCAAATTCTTAATTATTATTAATTGAAGATAACCGTAGGTTTCACTATTATTCTTAAAACGAAAAAACGAGATAGACACTGCATTTGCTTGCAACATCTACCTCGTTTTTTATTTGGTTGTGTCAAAATGCCAGAGGCACTTTTCCCTAAAAACTCATTTTCAGAGTAGGAATTATTTTTCCTCTGCGTTAAGAAGTTGGAGGATAGTCGTATCACCGAACGCCGCCTTCCAGTCGGAGGCAAAGCCTGCGATAGAGGTGTCTGTGGTGGGGTGAGCGAGAATCTTTCTCATAACGTCCGAGCCTATTGTTGCGGTGTGGCAACCAACTGCCGCACAGTCCAAAACCTCTTTTGCAGTCTTGAAGCTTGCTGCGAGAATCTGGGTTGATGTGCCGGAGTTTGCAAAGATTTCTGCAATATCTGCCACGGTGCCAACACCGTCTGCCGAGATGTTTTCAAGTCTGCTTACATAAGGAGCAACATACGCCGCGCCTGCATTAGAAGCAAGAAGCGCCTGAAGTGCGGTAAGAACTGCGGTAACGGTTATGCCGTAGCCCTCGTCGGCGAGAGTCTTGGTGGCTCTTAAACCAACGTCGGTAGCGGGAATTTTAACAAAGGTGTTCTTGCCGAGGAAGGCGACAATTGCCTTTGCCTCTTCGACAATCTTCTCGTACTCGGTTTCGGTAACCTGTACGTGAAGTTCCTTTTCCTCGCCTATTATTTCTCTTATCTTTTTGAGAAGTTCAAGAACGTTGCCACCCTCTTTGGAGAGGATAGTGGGGTTGGTTGTTACGCCCTCGATAGGATAATAGGTGTTGAAATATTTGATATCCTCAAGATTTGCTGTATCAAGTATAATTCTCATCTGTTTCTCCGCCTGACTTATCTCATCTGCTGAAGATCGTAGTGGATGTCGTATGCCTTCTCTTCTTCGGTGAACTTGTGGCGAGTATCAACAACCTGACCGCCGTTGTACTTTCTGTCGCCAACATCCTCGGAAGTACCCATAACGGTTACGTTAACCTGTCTGCGACGTGCAATAACGTGGTCCCAGTCGATGAAGTAGATATGTGCGAAAAGACCAAGGTCGAGTTTGCCGTCCTTGATAGTGAGGGTTTCGCTTCTGCCGAAGAAGCAGGAACGAAGGTGACCGTCGGTGTTCATGCTGGAGTAGTCTCCGGGCTCGTTTACATATCTGCCGTACTGTGCATGGATAGGACCGGGATGACGGTACTGATGCTCCTCTGCAAAGTCGGGGATCATCTTTCTCATGATGTCAAGAAGGTCGTGCTGAAGGAACGCGAGGTCGAAAGAGTCGATGTCGTGAGAGCACTCCTGAACCATTACAGAGCAGGTGGTGTGGTGAGAAACGATGCTTACAGTACCGTTAATAACGCCGGACTCAGCAACGATGTCGAGGATTTCCTTTCTGATGTCGTGGAAGGTGGGGATCCAACCTCTGGACTGAAGTTCGATTTCCTTTTGAAAAACTTTGAATTCCATTTTGATGTTCTCCTTTTGTATTAAAAATATTTTAATTATTATTTAATCTTTTTCCAACTGCTCCGCCCGGATGAATAAGAGCAAACTGCTCGTTGACATATCCGGTGTATTCAAGCACCGCTGCCTGAAGTGCGTCGAATATAGCACAGGTGACGGCGAAACTTGTCGTTCCCTGACAGTTATATTTATCGCACTCACGGGTTACGGCCATACGAAGCACCACGTCTGCGATTTTTGCAAGAGGGGACTCGGTGTTTTCTGTTACGGTAATAATTTTTGCGCCCTTTTTCTTGGCAACCTCGGCAATGGGAATAAGCTCGTCGGTTTTTCCTCCCCTTGACGCCAAAAGAATAACGTCACCACAGTGAATAAAGCCAAGACCACCGTGTACTGCCTCGGAGGGATAGATAAATCTTGCGGGTCTATCAATGCAGCACATAAGGTGTGTAAAATGCTGGCAGGCTATGCCGGAGTGTCCGCAACCCGCCGCCGCGATTCTCGTCGCCTCGGAGAGCAGTTTCACCGCCTCAAGGAAAGCCGAGGGGTCAATAGCCTCTTTAGTTTTAAGTATAGAGTCTGCCTCGGTTTCAAAGGCCGAGAGTCCGATGCTTATTAAATCCTGACTCACTTTCTGTTTACCTCGTCCCAAGTCT
Organism: Eubacteriales bacterium; assembly: GCA_045605175.1. Lineage (GTDB taxonomy): Bacteria > Bacillota > Clostridia > Oscillospirales > CAG-272 > UBA1740. The sequence goes on from JAZUPL010000009.1 coordinate 17,154, forward strand.
TTCTAAGGGTGTAGAGCATTTCCTCTGCTGCTGCTTCGGGGTCGGCCGCCTTCATAACGCCACTGGTACAGCCGGTTGCCTGCGCACCCGCACGGATAACCTGAGCCACATCATCAGGACCGGAAATTCCTGCGCCCTGAAGAACCATAATATCGGGGTTTATCGCTCTTACTGCCGCTATCGTATCTCTTACGTAACCCATATCGCTTGCAACACCCGTGCCGATAAGTTCGGTGGGCTCTGCTACGATAAGGTTGGGGGAGAGCATTGCTATATCCTTAATTTCCTGTACACTGTCGGCGCAAACTATTGTTGCAAGACCAACCTCGTCGGCTCTTGCGATAGCCGCCTTAATTTCTTCGAGGGTGAGTTTTTTCTCTGCGTGGTTAAGCATAACGCCAACCGCACCTGCCTCTTTTATGGCTTCGGGAAGCACCGAGCCAAGTCCACGGCCGGGTACGAGGGAGTCCATATGCTGAGCATAAACGTGAATTCTCTCGGTGTTTTCTGCAAGAAGTCTGATGTCGGTATATTGAGGAGTGATTATAACGTCCAAATCATACTTCTCGGCGATTTTGTCCACCGCCTTTGCAAGACGGAGCATACGCTCGCCCCACATAAAGCATTTAGGGCCAATCTCAAAATACGGCGCTCTGATTTTGTAATTTCTGTACATAAAAAATCTCCTTATGTTTTGCCTTAAATTAACAGTGTAGGTTATCTAAATTTTTGTATCTTTCAAAATGCGCGGTGTAATCCACTCCGCTTGGCGAGTAGGTTTTTCCCGTCCTTACGATAGAGTCGGCCGCCTCCTGTATCGAGGCAAAGTCGCCAATACCCACCGCGGCCGCCAAAGCCGAGCCAAGACAGGCGGTTTCGCTCTCGGTCAGGGTGGAGAGAGTCTTGCCCGTGACGTCGGACTTGATTTGCGCCCAAAGGGGGCTTGATGCACCGCCACCGGTAATGCGTATTTCTTTTACTTCGTCGCTTCCTATGTATTCAAGGTTGTCCTTGAGGTTGAAGGCTATCGATTCCATAATAGCCCTCGCAAAGTGCGCCCTTGTGTGCGAGAGGTCTATTCCTGCGAACACCGCCCTTACATTCGGGTTGTATTTAGGACTTGATGCTCCGCACAGATAGGGGAGCATAGTCAGGCCGTCGCAACCGGGGTTGACCTTTTCGGCTAACATATCAAGTTCTTTGAAACTAAAAGACTCTGCCAGTTGATTTCTGAACCATTTGAGCGCCATACCTGCCGTGGACGAGCATAGGAGCAGGCAATACTTTCCGTCAAGTGCGTGGGCGTGGCAGGGAATTATATTATCCTCTCTGTAAGGAGGTATTTCGTCTGTGGGAACGCAAATAACCATTATAGTGCCTGTCATCTCGCTGATAATCGAGTTGTTTGTAGCACCTGCGCCCAGAGTTCCTGCTATCTGGTCGAGCATTCCGCTGACGACCGTAATACCGTTATATTCTCCCACGGGGGTAGCCGATGGGGTAATTCTTGGCAGCATATCGGTGCTAACGCCGACAAAGTCGAGCATTTCACCCCACCAAGAGTTGTTTGTTATATCAAAATAAATGCTTGAAGATTGTATAGTAGGCTCTGTTACGAATGAGCCTGAAAGACTATATAAAATCCAGTCCTCAAGGAGGAAAATTTTCTTAGTTTTCTTGAAAACTTCGGGCTGATTTCTCTTAACCCACAACAGTTTGGGAGCGGGCCAAGCGGCGCAGATTTCGGTCTGACCGGTCACCTCATACACAGCGCGAGAGCCAAAATGTGCCTTAATCTCTTCCGCTTCTTTGACAGCCCTGTTGTCAAGCCATATAATCGCAGGGCGTGTGGGCACGCCGTCGTCGTCGGTCAAAATCAAGGTTTCTCCTTGCGTGTCAACCGAGAGGGCGTCTATACTGCCACACTCCGAGGACAATTCATCAATAGCCCTCTTGCACATTTCGACGTATAAGTCGGGGTTGAATTCTATAAAACCGCTTTCCGAGTCCGTGTCGAGCGTATAATCTATTACTCTTATTGCGAGGCGCTCTCCGGTTTCGTTAAAAACCGCGGCTTTTAACGAGGTTGTGCCAATATCTATTCCGAGATACTTTTTAATATCAATCGCCCCCTTTGATAAAGACCTTGAATTTGGCTGTCTGTTATCGCCAAACTACGCCTTTCTAATCCTATCACAAAATTACTTCTTTGTCAATAAATATAATCCTTTTTTAATAGATTTTGAAAAATAAAGGCGTCGGCACTTGTCTTTTTTGTGTATATGTGCTATAATTGTTATAAAAAAGCATAAAGACAAAATATCGGTTGCTTAATAGGGTGTGTTTTGAGATTTGCTCGGTTTGAGTTAGATATTATACAAATCGTGCTTGATTTTATACACATTCCTCCTTAAAATATTATATAATGTACACAGAATACTATTTCGGTGAAAAAATGAACAATTTTGGCAAAACAGAATTTCCTATTGTTATAAATTCGCTGTCTTCGATACACTATTTTGAATTTGACGACAGTTTTATTGATATTCTCGAATCCCACGCGCAGTGGGAACTTGTATACATTGACAGGGGCGAGTGCGAAATTGTTGCTGACGAGAGCAGTTTTGTATTAAAGCAAGGCGAACTTTATTTTCACAAGCCCGGCGAAAAGCATATGTTGAAGGTTATGAAAGGGGTAGCCCCAAATATCTTCATTATGACTTTTACCTCGGATTCGGTGGCTATGTGCTATTTTGAAAACAAGAAGTTCACCGCATCAATGTCCACCAAGCAGCATATCGCGGCGATACTCCACGAGGCGTCAAATACCTATGAGCTGCCCTTTAACAATCCGGTTATAGAGAAGTTGACACTGAAAGCCGAAAACTCATTGTGGGGTGGGGAGCAAACGGTTATACTCAGGCTTGAGCTTATGCTCATTGATATAATACGCGAGAATCAGTACTACATATCAAACCGAAAAATGTTTCATTCAAAGGAGATAATCAACGACCCGTTTGCTATCCGTATAATAGAATTTATGGATAAGCATTTGTATTCGAAGTTTACCCTTGATGACCTTGTGCGAGAATTTTCCTTTGGCAAATCCTATATATCACGCTATTTTTCGAAGATTTGCGGTTGCTCGGTAATCGACTATTTTAATATGGTGAAGATTAACGAGGCAAAAAGGCTTATA
>JAZUPL010000010.1:0-70842 GCA_045605175.1 Eubacteriales bacterium
ATCGTGCTGGACTGGTTGATATTACCCACAGTGGAAGAAGATGCCGAATTAACCCAGAAGGATGATGTTCCCGTATAAGAGGTCGTATCGACAAGGGCAGAATATACAATGCCCACCGCGCCAAAGATAAGAGTTGTCGCCAGAATAAATATCCAAAAACGACAAAATATCTCCCACAGGTCGAGAAGTCCAAATTCTTTTTCTTTTTTGGTCATTTCCATAAAATCTCCTATTTCAAAAATGCCTGTTGCATTTAGTTTCTGTAAAATGTGATAGGGTATTCGGGAGGCTCAAGCGCAATTTTGGGATAAATAAGACCTTTTTTAGTCCTGTTTTACCTCTTAATTCTCCGAGAATGTGTCGCACTCGCCGCTTAGCACCTTATGTGCCACAAGAGCCGCAGTGTCCTCTATATTAACCTTCAACTCAACGAGTCTGACAGAGCGAACAAGTCTATCTGCCATTTTCATAGTCATAATAATACTCGCCCCTTGGCTGCGAGGCAGGTACATTTGAGTAATTAAGTCTGCGGTTATTCTATCAGAGGTCACAAGAGTTGCCGAGTTTTTTTCGCCACGGCGTACGAAGGCTATGGCACTAAGTCTTGTAATCTCGTTTACTCCGTAATTTTCCTTTCCCTGCCAGGGCGTGCCACAGGCGTAGGGCACTCCGTCAAAAAATCGAATTATAGGCTTGTCACCGTTAAGGTAATGAACCCTTTGTCCGAAGTTCTTAAGCCACAGGCGTGTGTGGGTTGTCTTACCCACTCCGCTTTTCGCAGTAAAGGCGTACGCCTCACCGTCAAAATTAAGCACTGCTCCGTGAAAAACAAAGGCGTCATAAGACGGAAGTATTTCGGCTATCTTTCTGTAAACAACTATGGACTCAAGATACCCCTTGGAAAACTCTATATCCGATTTCTTTCGCTCTTGCTCGATCTCCTCGTCCTCCGCCCTGACCGTAAACTCGGGCTCGGCTTCGGTAAGGTAGTCGGCGGCAAAATGCTCGATATATTTATACTTGTTATCAATGCCGATATTTAATTCAGCAATACGGATAGTTATCATTTTAACTCCAATCAAGATTCTTTAAGATATGCGGCAATAAGACTGTCGTTGCCCTCGCCAATGTTGATAAACATAAACTGCTCAAGACTTCCATCATATATAACCGTAGCAAGGGCATCGCAGTAGTAAAACGCATCTTCTCGAATGGCATGCAACGAAGTTGGAATCTGAATACGCGATAGAGCGGTGCAACCGTTAAAGGTATCCTTTTCTATCACGGAAATACCCTCGTAAATCTCTATATTGACGAGGGCGGCACATCCCAGGAATGCCTGTGAACCAAGTTCTTTAAGCGACTTTGACAGCCTGACATCATAAAGCGAGGTGCAATTAAAGAATACGCACTCCCCTATTCTTTGAACACCGTCGCCCATTATAAATGTGCCAAGCGATATACATTGTTCAAAAGCACTTGCACCTATTCTTTTTACACTCTCGGGCAGTACAACCTCTCCAAGGGCTATGCAGGCTATAAACGCCGAGTCACCGATTACTTCGATTTTTTCATTCCACTTAATATCCGTAAGTTTGGAGCAACCGCTAAATGCGCCCTTTGAAATAAGTATAAGTTCACGCGGAAGTTTTACGCTAACGAGATTCTCCGTCGAACTGAATGCTGCATTACCTATTTCTGTAACAGTATCAGCCATTACAACCTCTTTTAAGGATTTGCATTTTGTGAACATTCTGGGAGGGATAGCGTGGGCAAGTCCACGAATATCTGCACGTACAAGCGCATCGCAATACTCAAAACAACCTTCGCCTGCGGTGGTTATATTCCCGAGGTTGACGTCGCTTAAGAGTTTGCAGTTATAGAAAGAATACGCACCTATGGTTTTAAGCGATGGGGTGAAGTTAAACTGCTTTAAGGAGGTGCAGGAAGAAAACGCGCTTGCTCCTATCGACTTAAGAGAAGAAGGCGTATTTATTTTTGTAAGAGATGTGCAGTATTGGAATGCCGCATAGCCGATTTTCTCTATCGACGAGGGGAGTTTAATCTCGGAAAGCGCCTTGCAATCATAGAAGGTATCCTGACCTATCTCGGTATATCTACCCTCAAATACAACCTCGCTAAGCGAGGTGCAACCCATACAAATGCCCATAGGTGTGACACCACTGCCACGGAATACTATCTTTTTAAGCCCTGCCGCTTCAAGAAGAAGATAATCGCCATATTCCACCGAATCCAGAACGGTAAACTCCACAAGTCCGCTGCCCGAAAAGGCATAGTTTCCGACCTTTTTTATAGAGTCCGGCAGTTCTATTGACGAAAGAAGAGAGCAATCGGCAAAGGCATAGTCGCCGATATCGGTTATGCCGTTATAAAGAGTTACCGATGCGAGTTTGGTACAACCTGCAAACATATAATTTGAGAGGTATTTAAGCGACTGTGGCAGGGTTATAGAGGATAAACCGAGGTTATATGCAAAGGCATATTCCCCTACCATCTCAAGGTTTGACGAAAATCCTACGGTTGACAAAACCGAGCAGGAGGCAAAAGCGCTCTCGCCTATTTCTTTTACATTACCTGCCGACATATCAGCATTTTCCAAGAAAGTGGCATTCTCAAAGGCAGAGTCGCCTACATATTCAACCGACGTGGGGAAAACCACCTCGACTATATCTCTGTTTGAGGCAAAGGCGGTGGTAATCCTCTTTACCCCGTCGGGTATAGTGACCGATATGCCCACAATCTTTTCGACGGTAGCGCCACCCTCATTTACCCGACGCTTGATTATTTTCGCGTTATCGGTTTCAAGAAGCACGCGATTGATACCCGTACCTCTTGCCTGGGTATTATACTTTACAAGTATTCCGTCACCGACTATAACAAACTCGTCGGTCAGAGTGCCGAAAACAGGGGTATAATCAAAGGCGTATCTGCCTACAAATTTAACCGTGTCGGGCAGGTCAAAATTCACCCCGCTTACACCGGACGGACACTGCAACGAAGAAAGAGATTTTGAGTTATAAAATGCGTATTCACCAACAGTTTCAATCCTGTCGGAAAGCACTACACTCGTCAAATTCTCCGAATCCGAAAAGGCGTGAGGGCCGATATGAAGGGCGTCTTTTGGAAGTGAGTATGCAATCACCTCGGACTTCGGGGGCAACATAACAACGGTTTTTGTTTGTTTATCGTATAGCACGCCCCCCTCGGTAGAGTATCGGGCATTTTCTGCGGGAACAGAGATACTCTCTAAATTTTCGCATTCTGCAAAGGCATACTTCCCTATCTCCTGCATGCTCACAGGCAGGTTTACATTCTTCAAAAGCGAGCAGCGGCGGAAACACTCATCACCAAGTGCAATCACACCTTCAAGTTCGAGACTTTCAAGAGAATTGCAACCATAGAAAGCACCCTCGCCGATTTTTTTAACAGTGCCGTTGCTATTAAATTCGGCTAAAAATTTACTTCCTGAAAAACAATATGGAGGTATCTCGGTAACCGCCGAGGGAATTGTAATTGACGAAATTCCCGAACAATAGAACGCAGAGTTTCCAAGTGACAATAAACTCTCGGGCAGATTCACCTCGGAAAGTCCTGCACATTCGTAAAACGCAGAGTCGCCAATATGTTTAAGTTCGTCGCCAATTTCTACTTTGTAAAGTGCAGAGCAACCGTAAAATGCCGCCTTGCCAATCGAGGTTACAGCAGAGCCAATATGAACCACACTCACCGACTTTTGCCCGTAAAACAAGCCCTCGCCCAGCGATGTTACGGCCCGGCTCTCAATGTAACTCGGCATAAAAATCTCGATGTCATCACCAAGATATGAAACAAGTTCTATTGTATTATTTTCAAGAATTATATATTCGTAATCCTCAAATGTAAAGACCTCCCTTTGGGGAATTTCCTGATTTGAAAGCGATATAAATAATACAGTCAATCCCACGAGAATAAGTGTCAGCACAATTGCAATTATCAAAATAATTTTTGCTTTTTTGGACTCAAAAACAGACATATTGTTTTCCTTAAATCTTTTTATCTTTATAATTATATAAAAAATAACACTCTATGTCAATAAGTTGTTTTCGCTTTCATAACTTTTAACCATTTTTTTCGTCAATTCGACCAATAAGTTTTCCTTATGTTGTATATTTAGTAGAGGGGTGGAAACAATAACTAAAAATTCAAAAGGAGTTTGTATGAAAAAAATATTTGTTTTTCTGCTTGCAATTTGCATGACATTCGGATGCTTTTCTTCTTTTGCCTATGCCGCCTTCGGAAGCGGAGTTGCCGTTTTGGCACAGGATGTTGAACTTGTAAAAACCGGACTTTTAGGTCAGAAACTACACTTTACCGACAAGGATTTCAAGTGTGCCTTTGCAACAAAGGATTTCGAAAGCATAAAGATTGTAAGTCTGCCTAAATCCACCGAGGGAACACTTCTCCTTGCAGGCAGAAGAGTTGTCGAGGGACAGACTATCAAACGCAAAAACATAGGCTCTTTGGTATTTGTTCCGCTTTCAAATGAGGTGAGCGAGGCAAGTTTCATCTTTATTCTTAACGACAGGGCGGGAAACAACGAAACCACCTGCCATATAAGATTCCTCGACAAGGTTAATTACTCCCCGTCCTTTGACGAGGAAAACACCACCGACGTATTCCACACAACACAAGAGAATATTTCATATTACGGCGAGGTGACAGTAAACGAGCCTGAGGGCGATGAACTGAAATATATGATTGTGCAGTATCCTGAAAACGGTGTGTTTGAATTTTTGGACGGTGGCAGATACAGATATACTCCAAACAGCGGATTTACAGGTTATGACAGCGTTATCATAGTGGCAAGAGATGAGTATGGAAACTATACTCCTACCAAAACACTTATGCTCAAAACGGTAGATAGAATGTCGGATATTGTTTTCGTCGATATGACCGAGCGAGAGGAATACAATGCGGCTGTTGCTATGAGTGCGCTTGGAATTATGGAGGGGAGCAAGGTCGGTGACGATAACTACTTCTCCCCGGAGGAAAGTGTAACAAAGGCAGAGTTTGTGGCTATGGCTATGAAGGCGGCGGGGATAAAAGCTGACAGCACCTTAAAAACCACCTTCTTTGATGACAATGATGAAATCCCAACCTCTTTGATGTCCTATATCGCAACAGCGCAAAGAGTTGGAATTATAGACGGTGAATACACCAAAGAGGGGCTTGTATTTAAGCCTAATGAGAAAATTAACCTCTATCAGGTTGCCGAAATAATAGCCAAACTTACAACTAAAACGCAAAACAATGAAGAAAGCGAGCAGTACACCTACAACGAAACCGTGCCTATTTATGCGAGGGCGAGTGTAAGTGCAGTATGTACTCTTGGCATCTTTAAGATGAGCGCAGAAAAGGTAAACGGACTGCAAGTGCCCACCCGTGCAGAGATTGCGCAGTATTTATATCGAATGATAAACGCATAATGTAAACCATTATTTGCGTTATCATTTCCGCCTTGTCAGAAAAACGCCCCATTTTGAAGCGAACCCAAAAGTTTAGACACTTTTGGATGTGCATATCAACAGGGGCGTTTTTGATTTGTTATTTACTTTACGGTTTTATTTCTTAACCGTTTAATTTCTTAAAGATGCTGCTATTTGGCGGGGCAGGTCGGAGGGAATAACGCCAAAGGGCGAATATTCTTTTGCCAATGTGTCTGCGGCGTAAGCGTGGAAGTACACGGCTATGCTTGAAGCACGGATTGGCTCTATCCCCTGTGCCAGCATAGACACAAGAAATCCCGAAAGTACATCACCGCTTCCCGCCTTTGCAAGAGCGGATGAGCCTGATGAATTGATAAAAACGCTGTTTCCATCGGTAATTATTGTTCCTGCACCCTTTAATACAAGTATGCACCTTTGCTCTGCGGCAAACTTCTTCGCCGCCTCTATTCTGTGCAGTTGGATATTGCTGACATCATTTCCGCAAAGGCGTGAAAACTCCAAGGGGTGAGGGGTTAATATAATTGTCCTCTCGCTTTCCCTTATCAGTTTAAGTGATTCTTCCCTTTTGTCGGCAAGGACATTTATAGCATCAGCATCAAGCACCAACGGTCCACCTGCCATACTAATCAATGCACAAGTTAATCTATAAAGGCCCTCGGTTGAGTCACTACCCGACCCGATAAGTGTAGCACTCGCCTTTTTCGACAGGTCTTTTAGCATTTCTATTCTTTCTTCGTCAATGTTTTCGATGCTTTCGACGGTTTTATAGAGTGCCTCCGGCATTTTTTGACACAGGCTATTGACAAGGCTCTCACAACCTGCAAATTCTACATAGCCTGCTCCACCACGCAATGCTCCCTCCAAGGATAAATGCGCAGCACCGGGAAACCGCTGTGAGCCTGTTATCATAAACACACGTCCGAAGGTACTCTTGTTGGAATTCTCTTCCCTTTTAGGCAGCATTGAGCGAGCGCACTCCTCGTCCACCAATTCGTGATTAAAACCAAACCTTGACTCTATCTGTTCTCTCGGCAAACCAAGGTTATCAAACAGGATTTCACCCACATAGGGCTTTGCGGGATAGGACACAAGTCCCGGCTTGATAAACGAGAGGACTACCGTAGCATTCATTCGACAGGCGAGCGTGGTATCCACAGCACCTGTGTCGGCATTTATACCGATAGGCACGTCAATTGCTATTTTTATCGCACCCGATGTTTCGTTTACCGTCCTTGAAAGTCTGATAATTTCATCAGGAGCATCTCCGACAAATCCTGTGCCGAAGATAGCATCTACAAGACAATCGGCACTCGATATAAGATTGTCTATCTCCTTTTGCTGATTATACTCCACGAGTTTTGAGCCTGTTTCGATATATTTATTAAGATAATATTTTCCACACTCGGTGCGTTGACCTTTGCCAAACACGTCAACAACAGTCACCTCATAATCGTCGCATAAAAGACAAGCGGCGGCATAACCATCTCCACCGTTGTTGCCCTTGCCTGCAAGGAAAACCACCTTTGAACCTGCTTTTACACGCTCTCGTACAGCATTTTCTACCGCTTTACCGCTTCTTCCCATAAGTTGAATAAGCGATATGCCCAACTCTGTTTCGGCATATTTATCTATCTCGCCTATCTGATTTGACAATGCAAGCAACATAACTCATACTCCTTATTTTATTAAGAACATTTTAACATATTTCTCTCTTGATTTCAATAGTGTTTGACTAAAATATACAAATCTTCTTTATAAAATTATTTGTTTTTGTTATAATGGCGTTAAATGTAGTTGATTTCTTTTTTGTAAAAAATTAGGCATCGCGTGACGGATACCTAACCCCAGGCTTTTGCCTTTGGTTTTATCGCTTGCGATGCCTTATTCTATAATAAAATTATGAAAAAGAGATTTTTGACGGTAAAATCAGAAGTTCTCGGGATATACTCCTGCTGCCTTGAGCGCACGGAATGCCTCAACCACCATAGGCTTATCCTCTTTGTAGGTTACGCCATACCACTTATCCTCGTTGTCAAGTACACGGACGTCTGCCTTACCCTCGGCTATAAGTTCTGCAATTATATTGGCAAGATAGAACTCACACTTCTCCGGATTTTTGGGCAGGTTTACGTCAAGGAATTTGGGGAAACGTGCCTTGCATTCCTCAAGATACGCGGGGGTGAAGCCCCAGAGGTTCATAGAAACAAGCGTTTCGGGATCAAGGTCGTAATCCACACCGTCCTCGGTGAAGTAAATCTCGCCATTAGGTCTAACACTTACCTTGGTGCGTTCTACTATATCGGTGAGCATTCCGTCCTCGTAAGAGCATACACCACGGGATACAGATCCCTGTTCGCTTACGGTATTCTTGATACGGTAGCCTACCATCGCAAAGTGGTACTTGTCGTCCTCGGTAGTATTCTTCAAAAATTCGTAGATCTTCTCGAATGCGTGTGCGCCATAGTAGTCATCTGCATTTATCACCGCAAAGGGCGCCTCTACCGTACCAAGACAGCAAAGGAGCGCGTGCGCAGTTCCCCAGGGCTTTCTGCGTCCTTCGGGTATGGAATAGCCCTCGGGAAGTTTGTCAAGTTCCTGGAATACATACTTAACATTTATATTCTTTCCTGAAAGGTGAGCGTCCATTACCTCGCGAAATTCCTTCTCTATTTCATGCTTGATGATAAAGGTGACATCTCTGAATCCTGCCTTGATAGCATCATAGATAGAAAAATCAATGATAATGTGGCCCTCATCGTCCACCTTATCAATCTGTTTAAGTCCACCGTAGCGACTACCCATTCCTGCAGCCATAATTACTAATTCAGGATTTTTCATTTCAACTCTCCTTTTAAGTTTTTTATTTATATTATAAAACGCGTGTATGTTTTTTTCAAGTAAAAATATGCCTATGTTTTTGTAAAATTGAACAACTGTGGAGTATTTTACAAAACCCGACATTGCTATTGCTTTTATGACGAAAATGTTGTAAAATATTTATAACGAACTCTTGCGAGGGGTATATGCGAGAACTTATTATAAAGAAAAACGACGCAGGACAGAGGCTTGACAAGTTTATTACAAAAACCCTTGATTTGCCTATGAGCCTGCTATATAAATCAATAAGAACTAAAAAAATAAAGGTCAACCGTGCACGCGCAGAAGTCGGCACTATTCTTAAAGAGGGCGACACTGTGCAATGCTTCTTGCGAGAAGATTTGTTCCGTAAACTTGACGGCGAGGGTGCAGAGGTTGGCTCTTCGCTCTCCTTGATACGCCCAAGTCTTGATATTATATACGAAGACGAAAATATTATGCTCGTAAACAAAGCCCCGGGTGTTTCGGTGCATGAGGACGAGAGTGCAAGCAACAACACACTTATAATGCATATACAGGCATATCTTTTTCAAAAAGGGGAATACAATCCCCTCGACGAGCAGAGTTTTGCCCCCGCCCTATGCAACAGGATTGACAGAAACACTGGTGGAATTGTCATAGCGGCGAAAAATGCCGAGGCACTTCGGGTTATGAATGAAAAAATAAAACTGCGTGAGATTGACAAGTTCTACCTTGCGGCGATACACGGAATACCAAAAAAGTCCTCCGATACACTTCACGGATACCTTATCAAGGACGAGAAAAACAATCTCGTAAGAGTGTATAAAACTAATCCCCCAAGAGGCGCAAAGGAGATAATAACGAAATACCGAGTCATATGCACTGCGGCAGATTTGGCACTCATTGAGGTGGAGTTGCTCACGGGAAGGACGCACCAGATAAGAGCGCATATGGCGTCAATAGGTCATCCTCTGGTTGGTGACGGTAAGTATGGGGTAAACAAAGCCGATAGACGAGGGGGGTATAAATACCAAGCACTTTACTCCTACAAACTGCGTTTTTCCTTCAAGGGCGAGGCTACTCTGCTCGAATATCTAAACGGCAGGGAGTTCTCTATTCGCAAGGATACAATCTATTTTACAAAGGAATTTTTCTAAAAAATTTATGGCGACTGCACATAGGTGTGCGGTCGCCATTTTAGTTATTTTTCATTCACTATCTGATACCGTCTTTTTATAAGGTTTTATGTTCTGCCGGTTGAACCAAAGCCACCCTCACCTCTTTGGGTGTCGGTTAACTCGTCCACCTCATCAAAGGCAACCTGTACGAAGGGGGTTATCACCATTTGAGCCACGCGCTCGCCTGCCAAAACAACCGCCTCGCTTTCCGAATGGTTATGGAGTGCAACCATAATTTCGCCACGGTAGTCGGCATCAATTACACCGACCTTGTTAGCAGGGGCAAGTCCGCGCTTGGTGGCAAGACCGCTACGAGCAAATATAAGCCCACAATAGCCCTCGGGTATTTCTACCGCAATTCCAGTATGAATAAGCACGGTGGAATGAGGGGGGATAGTAATGTCACATTCGGGAAGATTGTATAAATCCGCACCCGCAGAAAGCGGTGTAGCATAGGTTGGAGTTATTGCGTTTTCATTTAGTTTTTTGAAATTCATAATTACCTCACTTAAAAAGTTCTATCGAATTTACAGCCATCCCAGATTACTATTTCGCCCTCTGCTTTTGTCTTTTTTAGGTCGATAATTCTCTGGTTTTTAGAGCCTCGAAAACGAAGTCCAAGACTCTTCTCTTCCTCGACAAATCTGCCGTCAACAAGTATATCCACATATGAGAGCAACTCGGCTGTAATGGGCAGGCATTTTTCGTGAGAAAAAGGTTCACCTATTAGTTCCTCATAGAGGTTGCCTGTATAGAGCCACACGGTTTTATCAGGAAAACGAGAGCGAAACTCCCGCAGGAAAGGCAGAAGTCCCTCTTGGTTTTCAGGCTCCATAGGCTCGCCACCAAGAATGGTAATGCCCCTGACAGAGGAATTGGAAACACTCTCGAAAATCTGTTCCCATTCGGCGGTCGTAAAGGGACTACCATAGTCAAAAGCCCATGTCTGTTTTTGGAAACAGCCAGGACAACGGTTGCGACACCCACTTACAAATAGAGTCGTACGAATTCCCTCGCCATTTGCAATATCAAAGTTCTTTATAGCACCGTAATACATTGTAAACTCCTGTTTACTTTTTCCGAGATGTCAAGCCAAGTTTTTCACGCAAGAAGACACCCGTGTAAGATTTTTCGCAGGCGGCAACCTCCTCAGGCGTTCCTGTGGCTACCACCGTTCCACCACCATCTCCACCCTCCGGACCGAGGTCAATTATATAGTCAGTGGTCTTTATCAGGTCGAGGTTATGCTCTATAACTATTACAGTATTTCCACTCTCTACAAGCCTTTGAAGTATCGCTATTAGTTTCGATACGTCCTCGGTATGAAGACCTGTCGTTGGCTCGTCAAGGATATATACCGTCTTGCCCGTGGAGCGTTTTGCAAGTTCGGTGGCAAGTTTTACCCTCTGCGCCTCGCCTCCCGAAAGCGTTGTTGACGACTGACCGATTTTGATATATCCAAGACCGACGTCAAAGAGGGTTTGAAGTTTTCTTTGTAGTTGTGGAAGTCCGTCAAAGAAGGTTATTCCCTCCTCTACCGACATTTCAAGCACGTCGTAAATGTTTTTACCCTTATACTTTACTTCAAGGGTGTCACGGTTATATCTTTTTCCTTTACACACGTCGCACTTGACATATACGTCAGGCAGGAAGTTCATCTCTATACACTTTACGCCGTCACCTTCACACGCCTCGCATCTGCCTCCTCTTACATTAAAGGAAAAGCGTCCTGCTTCATAACCCCGAGCCTTTGCATCTCTGGTCTTGGCAAAAAGATTACGAATATCGGTGAAAAGTCCTGTATAGGTTGCGGGGTTCGACCTTGGTGTTCTACCTATGGGGCTTTGGTCTATGTTTATAACCTTGTCAAGATGCTCGATTCCAAGTATTTCATCAACCTCGCCCGGATAGGTTATTGCCCTGTTGAGTTCTTTTGCAAGAGTTCTATATAGCACCGAGTTGATAAGCGAGGATTTACCGCTTCCCGACACGCCCGTTACGGCAACAAAGCAACCGAGGGGGATATCCACGTTTACACTCTTCAGGTTGTTTTCCATCGCACCTCGAATAGAAATGAAAGAGCCATTTCCTCTCCTGCGCTCTCGGGGTACGTGTATAACTCGCCTGCCACTTAAGTAGTCGGCTGTTATACTCTCTTTACACTCTGCAACCTCTTCGGGTGTTCCTACTGCTACAACCTCACCGCCGTGAATGCCTGCACCCGGGCCGATATCCACGATATAGTCTGCCTCACGCATCGTATCCTCATCGTGCTCGACCACTATCACCGAGTTGCCAAGGTCACGCAGGCGCTTCAGCGTGCCGATAAGTTTTCCGTTGTCCCTCTGGTGAAGTCCGATACTCGGCTCATCAAGGATATAAAGCACGCCGGTTAGCGCCGATCCTATCTGGGTTGCGAGCCTTATTCTCTGTGCCTCGCCTCCTGAAAGCGTTCCTGCTGTTCTTGCAAGGTTTAGATATTCAAGGCCAACGCTTATAAGGAAGTTTAGTCTTGCTTTTATCTCTTTAAGCACGTCCTTTGCAATAACCATTTCGGTTTCGGTAAGGCTGAGAGAGTCAACAAAATCATACATTTTTTCTACCGAAAGACGGCATATTTCGTCGATATTAAGTCCACCTATGGTGACTCCAAGAACCATTGGGGAAAGTCTTCTGCCCTGGCATATAGGACAGGCGACCTCCTCGACAAACTGCTGGTAGTAGTCACCGCCCATTTGCTTCATTCGTTTTTCTATGATACGGACTATTCCCTCGTATTTTGTAACCTGTTCTCTGCCTACGCCACCAAAATATCGGGTAACCTCATAGTTTACGTCACCTGAGCCGTACATAAGGACGTCCAACTGCTCCTTACTGAACTCGTTTATCGGCGTATCGAGGGTAAAACCGTACCTCTCTCCCACCGCCTTAATAAGCGGGCCTGTCCAAGAGTCCTCGGTCATCGACTTAAATCCGTTTGCCGCAATTGCTCCCTCTCGCAGGGAAAGGTGCTTGTGGGGGAGGAGTTTTTTTACCGATATTCTCTGCATATTTCCGATACCTGCGCACTCGGGGCAGGCACCTATGGGGTTGTTGAAGGAGAACATTCGAGGCTCAAGTTCGGGGAAGGATATTCCATGCTCCTCGCAGGCATACTTTTGGGAATATTCAAACTCCTCCTCTTTCTCGCCTGTGCGTGGAACGGTAACTATCGTCACTCTTCCGTCCGACTCACGAAGCGCGCTCTCGACCGAGTCGGAAAGACGCGAGCGAATATCCTCTTTTATCACAAGTCTATCGACTACTATATCTACCGTGTGCTTGATATTTTTTTCAAGTTCTATGCTCTCGGAAAGGTCGTACATATTGCCGTCAACACGAACTCTTGCAAATCCGCTTTTACGTGCATCCAAAAAGACCTTTTCGTGCATTCCCTTTTGCCCCTTTACCTTGGGGGCGAGCACCATAAACCTCGTACCCTCAGGCAAGCCAAGTATCCTATCTACTATCTGGTCGAGTGACTGTTGCTCTATAACCTTGCCACACACGGGACAATGGGGAATACCTATTCTCGCATACAATAGCCTTAAGTAGTCATATATTTCTGTCACTGTGCCGACGGTGGACCTGGGGTTTTTGGAGGTGGTCTTCTGGTCTATGGATATAGAGGGAGAAAGTCCCTCGATTAACTCCACGTCGGGCTTGTCCATCTGCCCTATAAACATACGGGCGTAACTTGACAAACTCTCCACAAATCTTCTATGCCCCTCGGCGTACAGCGTATCAAAGGCGAGTGAGGACTTGCCACTTCCCGATAGTCCCGTAAGCACCACAAGACTGTCACGCGGTATAGTGACATCAATATTTTTCAGGTTGTTTACCCTCGCTCCCTTTATAATTATCTCTCTTGCCATCTTATTTTCCGTTTCTGATTTCTTTTATCCTATCTCTGATATAAGCCGCTTGCTCAAACTCAAGACGCTTTGCAGCATCTCTCATCTCGGCGGTCAACTGCTCGATAAGTTTTTCTTTTTCGAGCCTTGAGAGTTTCTTTGCGTTATGGTCGGGCTTTGCCTTCTTGCCTATCTCAATAACTTCGCGGACGCTCTTTCTTACACTTTCGGGGGTAATGCCGTGCTCCTCGTTATATTGCATCTGTATCTTTCGACGGCGGTTGGTTTCCTCTATCGCACCAGCCATCGAGCCTGTTATTTTATCGGCATACATCACTACGTGACCGTTAATATTTCTCGCCGCACGGCCTACCGTCTGTATAAGCGAGGTTTCACTACGCAAAAAGCCCTCTTTGTCGGCGTCAAGTATTGCCACCAAGGACACCTCAGGAATGTCAAGCCCCTCACGAAGGAGGTTTATTCCAACCAAGACGTCAAACTCGCCAAGACGCAAGTCCCTGATTATCTGCATTCTCTCTATGGTTTCTACCCTGTGGTGGATATATTTTACCTTTACACCGTGGCTGGAAAGATATTCTGTCAGGTCCTCTGCCATTTTGGTGGTTAGAGTCGTGACAAGCACCTTTTCTCCCCTATCTGTGGTTTGCCTGATTTCACCGAGGAGGTCATCTACCTGCCCCTCTATCGGTCTGACTTCAATATGTGGGTCAATAAGTCCTGTGGGACGAATAATTTGCTCTACTCGGTTTGTACTCTCCTGTGCCTCATAATCTCCTGGAGTCGCACTAACGAATATCACCTGACGGATGTGCTCCTCAAACTCGTCAAAGAAAAGGGGGCGGTTGTCAAAGGCGGAGGGGAGGCGGAAACCGAAGTCGACCAGATTCTTTTTCCTTGCGTAGTCACCGCCACTCATTCCCCTGACCTGTGGTAGAGTGACGTGGGACTCGTCTATAAACATAATAAAATCATCGGGGAAGTAATCAAGAAGTGTATAGGGTGTCGAACCCTCCGGTCTGCCCGCGAGGACACGGGAATAGTTTTCGACTCCTGAACAGAAGCCTACCTCACGGAGCATCTCTATGTCGTATTTCGTTCTCTCCTCTATTCTCTGCGCCTCAATAAGTTTGTTCTCGGAACGGAAAAACTTTACCCTCTCCCGCATCTCGCTTTCAATCTCACCGAGGGCAGCCTCTCTTTTTTCGTCGGACACCGCATAGTGAGTTGCAGGGAATATGGCGACATAGGAAAGATATTCCTTTGCCACACCTGTTAGGGGGTCTATCCTCGAAATTCTGTCTATCTCATCACCGAAAAACTCGACACGTATAGCGTGTTCCTTGCCCGACGAGGGGTATATCTCTACTACGTCACCTTTTATTCTGAACTTGTTGCGAATGAAGTTCATATCGTTTCTCTCGTAACTTATCCTGACCAAAGAGCGAACAAGTTCGTCGCGGGACATCTGTTGCCCCGGGCGAAGAGATATAAGCAGATTTTGATACTCCATAGGATCACCGAGGGTGTAAATGCAGGATACAGATGCAACTATTATAACATCTCGGCGCTCAAAGAGTGCACTGGTTGCACTATGCCTGAGCATATCTATCTCCTCGTTGATAAGGGCGTCCTTCTCTATATACATATCCTTGCCCGGAATGTATGCCTCGGGCTGGTAATAATCATAGTAGGAAACAAAATACTCCACCGCATTTTCAGGGAAAAACTCGCGAAACTCGGTGCAAAGTTGGGCGGCGAGAGTCTTGTTGTGGGCGAGGACGAGGGTAGGACGGTTTAGGTTGGCTATAACGTTAGCCATAGTAAAGGTTTTGCCCGAGCCTGTAACACCGACCAGAGTCTGCGCTCGCTCGCCTGCAAGAATACCTTGTGTCAGGGCATCTATTGCCTGGGGTTGGTCGCCCGTGGGCTTAAAACTGCTCTTCAACTTAAAGACTCTTTCTTCCACCTTTCTCGCCTCCTATTTATCTATCTTTATTATTTTAACATAAATCGTTTTTAATGTAAATATTATTTGATGTAAATATTTTATATCGGTCTATATTTTTTGTTACTACCGATAGTTTAATCAAAAAAATAAATCACATCCATTGTTTTTATAATGATAAAAGAGGTACTATGTTTTCCATAATACCTCTGTTTGTAGAGCGTGCTAAAGCGCTCTTTTCTCTTTTTTTCAAAAAAGCCGTCTTGCTTTTATCTCTTGATTATCTATGTCGTTTGCTGCTACTGCTGGAGGACACTCTGACCTTGCTTATGGTTTTGCCAATGAAGTTATCGCGGCTATGCGTCAGGTCAAGAGATGCATAATGCTCAAGGGGATATATCGGCGATTGGAGGGCTTTTTTGTATCTTCTTACAATAGCAAAGCAAACTATTGCAGCGACTATAATGCCGGCTACTACGGCGGCTATCGAAAGATAAAGTATAAATGATGCCTGTTCGCTCATAGCCCCTCCTTACATAAACTCGCCGCCGAGTAAGAACAAACCAAGACCAAAAACCAAAGCCGCAACACCAAGCAAAATGCCTAATGCCAAGAGGAGAAGTTTTGGTATGCTTACAGGGAGTTCGCCGTATATTTTTCCTGTCGCACCGTTCATTGCATATATGTAGGTCTTTTCCTTATTTCCACTCTTTTTTCTGTATGTCATTATCCAAATTGGCATTAAGGAATACTCCCAATGACTATTTAGAATTCCCACGTCGCATCCGTTTGGGTAAAAGGAATCATAGCCCATAACCGTTCGCCTTAAAAGAGTCGAGGCGTAGTTGTTCATTCTGCACTTAACCTCGTCGGTGAGTTGTTCTCTTTCTATGTCCCTCTTTTTGGCTACGAATCCCTGAAGATAGGGCATCGAAAAGTCCTGATACAACTCACAGGGATACGGAAGAATACCCTCAAGCATCGCCTTGTCCTCGGTGGAAATGGCAGAGGAAGTAATATCCTCGAAATGTATCCTACCCCTACGCATTACCGAAAACGAGGAGGTTTCGGTGTATCTGTAATCGCCCGAACGCCAACTTCTAATTTTCTTGCCAATGCCTTCCATCTGCGAGTCGGTGTCGGCATCCACTACCCAGAAGGGGTAATAAATTCCCGAAATCCTGTCAAGTTGCGCAGCCGAGAAATAGTCACGGGGCACAAACCATTTTTTCTTGGCATAGCGAAGAAACTCCTCCACTGCCTGATCCTTCTCGAACTTGAAGGGGATTATCTTGGTGGGCTTCATCATTCCCGCCACCTTGTCCGAGAGAACTATGGGGTTATGACAGTAATAGCAGAAGTCTGCTACGGTATTCTTCTCTGCCACCACCTCTGCTCCGCAGTTAGGACAGTAATATTCACTTATCTCGTCGGCAAACTCGGCATTCTCTCGTGCCTTCTCTTCTGCTCGCTCGGCAGAGGCAGTGGCGGCAAGTTCTTCCTCGGTAAAAGCGGACATACAAAATTCACAGGAAAACTTCTGTGTATTTGCATCAAAGAGAAGACCTGCGTCGCAGTTTGGACATTTATATGTAACGGTAGCGTCCATATAGTCTTGAGCCTTTCAATGTAAAGTGTTATCTTATTTTCTTCTACCGCATCCGGAACAGAAGTTTGCTCCTATGGGGTTGACGTTGTTGCAGTCGGGACAGGTCCAGGTTGTAGCCTGCTGGGGCTTCCCGGAGCCACAGTTGGGGCAGAAGTTGCCTGTGCAATTCTGACCGCAGGAGCAGGTCCAACCCGCGGGAGCCTGAGGCTTGGGTTGACCGCAAGAGGTACAAAAGTTGCCCGAATTATTTGCTCCGCAACGGCAGGTCCAACCACCTGTCTGCTGCTGAATTTGCTGCTGATTTTGCATCTGTTGACGGTTGGTTTCCGAGGCAGTTGCCATAAAGCCGCCACCTGCACCCATGCCGACACCCATACCAATAAATGCACCGGTTGCACCACCGGGATTTTCACCCGCGGCCTCCATGCCACGAGCAATAGAGCCTTGAAGATATCCCTCTCTAACATTGGGATCGCCGAGCATAGCACCACGGTTACGCATATTGATAAGTTCCTTGGACTCCTCGTCGTAGGACACACTCGCAATACCTACCGCCAAGACCTCAAATCCACGCATATCACGCCAGGAATCGTCAAGTTCGTCTGCCATATACTTGGACAGTTCACGGGATTTGCTCGCCACGTAGGAGATGCGAATACCGTCGGCACTCATCTTGTTTATAGCGGCGGTGAGAGCCTCGAGGAACTCGGACAGATACTGCTCGTTTATAGAATTTATATCAACACGCTCTACATTCTTCGGGATAACCTCGGTGTAGAACTTAATGGGATCGGTGATTTTTACCGAATATGTACCGTGGGCACGAAGGAAAAGTTCGGAATTGTAGAAGTTGTCAAAATAGTTTACGGGGGTGCGAGTACCAAACTTTATACCCTTTATCTCCTGGAGGTTTATGAAGTACGCCTTTTGTGCATAGGAGGGCACACCACCAAACTTAACACGGCGGAAAGCGTCAAGAAGCGCTTCACCAAACTGACCGTTAAAGAGCGAGGGTGCGGCAGAATTATCTACCTTGTAATAGCCCTCCTCGGCGGTATAGTCGATTATCTTGCCACCCTCGACAAGCATCATAAACTGTCCGGGGTAAACGTGGATTATAGAACCGTTGGAAATTGTATCCTCGGTTCCCTTTTTGTTGTTATTTCTCTTGTCATTTGCGCGCACCTTTACACCCTTGGTAAAGACGGTGCTATCGCTCATATTATCCGCCTCGAGTACCTCCTGCCACTGGTCGGCAAAAGCACCTCCTACGGCGTTAAAGAAAGCCTTAATAAGTCCCATATCAAAGTCCTCCAAATATAATAAATTTTATCTAATTCAGTTTGTTGGGCGAGCGCCACAACAGGGGCACTCACAGTCGAGGGAGTTTAGATTTGCTCCGCAATAGGCACACACAACATCGACGCTCTCCTCTACCTCGCTCACTATGGGAACAAGCCCCTCCTCGCCAAGATAATACCCGACTATATACTCCTTTTTCAGGCATAGGGCAAGCGTTTCGCAGGTTGCCTCCCTGCTAAGCATAGTATAGGCACTAATTTTATCGAAAGAGCGAAGCCCCTCCTCGAAGGCTTTTACACAGCGAAGTCTATCCCCCGCCCTTGCAAAAGCAAGAAAATAGAAGGTTACACCGTAAAAGCCGTGAACGACAAAGGCTATGGCAACCGCCATCGGGAAATAAGCACCTGCAAGTGCCGAAAACACTATACACGGAATAGAGATAACTGCAAAAACAGCGGTTAAAATACCTACTACCAACCATACCGTTCGCTCTCTGTTTGCTTTTTGCATTTTCACACCTCGCTTTCTTTTTTATTATACATTACGCTGAATAAAATGTCAACAATTAATATTTTAATATATTTTTGATTGTCAAACTTCACTGCGTAGCAACTTCACTTTTGCGATAGCAAAAACATCACCAACAGAAAAAGAGAGAACTTTCGGCTATGAACCATCTGTTCTCTCTTTCTGCTTGTTATATGGGTTTGGGCTTAGCCAATTTGCGTTTGACTAGTCAAATGCGATGCTTGCACTTTTGTCAAAGTAAAAATTCTCCGCTAAGGATACCACCCAATACGGTGCTTGCTTTTTTATAAATATCAGTTATCCCAGTTGTGATAAACCGCGGTTACGTCGTCGTCCTCGTTGAATTTGTCGAGCATCTTCTCCATATCAGCGATAGCCTCGGGGTCATCAATTGTGACGTAGGTAGAGGGGACTTTAGCAAGGTCGGCGGTGTCAAGGGTGTATCCAAGACCGATTATCGCATCACGAACCGTGTCAAAATCATCAACAGAGGTGTAGATGGTGTACTCGCCCTCGTCGCACTTGATGTCCTCTGCTCCACATTCAAGAGCGTCCTCCATAATCTTGTCCTCGTCTATCTCGCCGTCCTCATCCATAATGGTGATAACGCCTTTTTCCTCAAACAGATAGCCTACGCATCCGTTAGTGCCAAGGTTTCCGCCATATTTCGCAAAATAGGAGCGAACCGAGCCTGCGGTACGGTTACGGTTATCGGTAGAGGTTTCGACTATAATTGCTACACCGCAAGGTCCGTAGCCTTCATATACAATCTCCTCAAAGTTGATGTCCGAGGAATCGGTAAACTTCTTAATAGTACGTTGAATGTTCTCGTTGGGCACGTTGTTTGCCTTTGCCTTTGCTATAAGGTCGCGAAGACGAGAGTTGTTGCTCGGATCAGGTCCGCCCGCCTTGATAGCAACCGCCATTTCTTTGCCTATCTTGGTAAAGATTTTCGCTTTTGCTGCATCAGACTTTTCCTTTTTGTGCTTGATATTGTTCCATTTAGAATGTCCTGACATATTTATCTCCTGTTTATTATTTTAGATTTTATCCGGGCTTTGCATACAGATAAGATGCAAGGCGGTTTTAAGTACCTGATTGGTCGAATAGGTGAGTGCCACACGGCTCTGACGAAGGGCGTAATCCTCACACCCGACTATCTTGCACTCGTGATAGAAACGGTTAAAGGAGGCCGCAAGGTCAAGAATGTAACGCGTGATAATACTCGGCTCGTACTCGGCAAGGGCGGAATTGACACGCTCGGGGAACATAGCAATAGTCTTTGCAAGTTCTATCTCCTCCTCGCAAAGAGGTGCGTCGCTGATACCACCGCACTCGCCCGCCTTTTCAAGCACCGAGCAGGTACGGGCATAGGTGTACTGCACATAAGGGCCTGTGTTACCGTCAAAGGCGAGGGCGTCCTCCATCATAAAGTTGATGTCCCTCATGCGGTTGTTGGAGAGGTAGTAGAATACTATCGCACCGACTCCAACCTTTTCGGCTATGGCGTGGCACTCTTTGGGGTCGGGGTGCTTTTCCTTGGTTATTTCCTCGACACGGGATATTGCCTCGGCAAAGAGGTCCTTAAGAAGTATTACGTTACCCGTTCTTGTTGCGAGTTTTGCTCCATTTATGCTAACCATTCCATAGGGAACGTGAACAAGTTTGTCATACCAATCATAACCCATAAGTTCAACGACCTTAAACCACTGGGCAAAGTGCAAGGACTGTGCGGCGGCGGTGACATAGATGGCCTTATCGAAGTTGTAGGTTTCTTTACGATAAACAGCGGCGGCTATATCACGGGTAGGATAGAGGGTTGTTCCGTCGCTCTTGAGAATAAGACAGACCGGCATATTCCACTTGTCAAGGTTGACTATGGAGGCTCCGTCATCTATTTCAAGCAAACCGAGGTCACGAAGTTTCTCTACCTGGGCGGGCATCTTGTCGGTGTAGAAACTCTCTCCCTTATAGGAGTCAAACTCTATTCCGAGAAGTTCGTAGGTCTTCTTATATTCTTCAAGGCTTACCGCAACGAACCACTTCCAAAGTTCGATGTTCTCCGCGTCGTTCTGCTCTAATTTCTTGAACTCGGCTCTTGACTTGTCGGCAAGGTCGGAGTGCTTGGGTGTGCCGTCGGGCTTGCCCTCTACACTCGCCTTTTCCTCGTCGCCTATCTCGTTGTTAATACGGACGTAGAGTTTTACAAGTTCGTCAACACCGCCTGCCTCTATCTGTTCCTTATCTCCCCAGAGTTTGTAAGCAAGGATAAGTTTACCAAACTGTGTACCCCAGTCGCCAAGATAGTTTATTCCTACACACTTATAACCTGCAAACTCGTGCAAAAGTTTAAGCGAGTGGCCTATTACGGTAGTGCCGAGGTGTCCTATATGGAAGGGCTTTGCCACGTTGGGCGAGGAGTAGTCAATGACCACCGTCTTACCATCTCCATTCATAGGCGAGCCGTATTTGTCGCCGAGAGCCACCACGTCCTCTACCACTCTATGGGCAAAGGCAATTGGATTAATTTTGAAATTGAGATAGCCTTTAAGGGCTGTCACCGAGGAAAACTCGTCACAGGAAATGCCTGCGGCAAGGGTTTCGGCTATTTGAACAGGGGAACGGCGAAGCGCCTTTGAAAGACGGAAGCAAGGAAGTGCTATATCACCCATACTCGTGTCGGGGGGATACTCCAACATTCCAAAAATATCCTCTGCCGAAAGGATACCCTCACCAAACTCTTTCTCGATACATTTTGCCAACATATCGGCGGTTGTTTTCTTTAGTTTAAGCATTTTTTTACCT
The DNA here is from genome assembly GCA_045605175.1 of Eubacteriales bacterium. Classification (GTDB taxonomy): domain Bacteria; phylum Bacillota; class Clostridia; order Oscillospirales; family CAG-272; genus UBA1740. The sequence goes on from JAZUPL010000010.1 coordinate 21,627, forward strand.
CTATAACGAATTACTCATTTTAACATATTTTCTATCCCCTATTTCGCCCCTAACGAGGGTTACGGGAACAAAGGTGTGCATATTGAAGGCGTATGCCATAGCCGACTCTATGCCACTCTCGACATAGAACTCGCCCTCAATTTCAAAGGCGGTGACGGGGGGTGGTGTTTCTCCCCTTTCAAGCATAGCCGAGCATTCAAGCATCCTATCATTATCAAATCCGTCCTCGGAAAAGTTGAGTCTTTCGGGGGATATGTAGCACATTTTCAAACCCCTGTTGCTTGTCCACTCGCCAAAGGCGTTTATGATAAGTTCGGCTATCTCTTCTGGAGTGGCATAGGTTGTATCCACAACAAGAGAATAGTTGAACAAATCCTTTATATTCACTCCGTACTGCTCGGCATAGCGCTTTTGCTCGCTCTGTCTTCTTGCACGGGTGTCGGCAATAGTTTCCTCAAGCGTACCTGCGTGCTCGCCCTTACGGTTGGCATTCATAATACGCAGGGCACTCGTTTCAATATCAGTGGAAAGATAGACCTTGAAGGTGCCTTTGGTAAAGTGCCACGCCATACGCGAATCTATAATCAGTAGCCTATCATCTTCGCCAAGGCGAACAAGTCCGTCGTCTATCTCGTTGTCAATCTCGGGGTGAGTTTCCATATACCTATTAAGTTCAACGACGCTCATACCCATACGCTCGGCAATAGATCGAACTATTGAGCCGGTGGAATAATACTCTGCGCCGAGGGCTTCGATAAGAATACGGGAAACCGTACTTTTTCCGCTACCGAGGTCGCCAGCAAGCGAAATCTTGTCCTTCATAGTCACATCCTGCTTTCCTATATTTTTAACTTTAATATTATATACTATATATTTTGAATTGTCAAGAGCGAAAAGGGGCTTTTTCTACATTTTCTACATTTAAGAAAATTTTCTCTGTATGAATAAAACACTCCATCAAGGATAAAATATGAACATCATCAGGAAAGGAAAATATATCTATGGAAAACAAATTCAAATTCAAAGACAATCCTACTATGCAGAAGATTGTCTATGCCGCCGTTATAGTTATACTCTGCGTTACTGCAATAGTTATAGGAATAGTTGCGGCAGCATCCAAGAGCAAGGACGACACTCCCCCTATCGAAGAGCCGCCTATCGGCAACGAGGGTAACGGCACAAACGAGGGAAACAATGGCGGCGATGAAACCCCCGGTGGCGAGCAGGAAACTCCTGCACCCGAAAAGCCTTTGGCTTTCGTTAGCCCTGTGGTTGGCACGGTTACAAAACATCACGACCTTGACACACCCGTATTTTCGCTCACTCTCGGTGCTTGGAAGGTGCATAACGGCATTGACATAGAAACCGAAGATGGTGCGGCAGTTTATGCGGCAGAGGGTGGAACAATTTCTAAAATCTACAACGACCCCATGCTCGGCTACACGGTGGAGATAACCCACAGAGATAACATTGTAACTAAATATTCCTGCCTGTCCGACAAGGATATAGGTATGATTGCGGTGGGCGATGTGGTCGCATCGGGTGACAGAATTGGCTCGGTAGGCGATACGTCTGTATCAGAAATGGCAGACGAGTCACATCTTCACTTCGCTATGCTTGTCGGCGGCGTTGCGGTCAATCCCCTTGAATATATCACCGAAGAGTCACAGTCCGCATCCCTCGGTATTATCGAACAGTAATTATAAAAAACAGAGCCGTTCTTTTTTTGAACTGCTCTGTTTTAATTTTGTACATTTTTTAGGAAAAATATATTCTTTTAATCTTGCTTTTTTTCAAAAAGGGTGATATAATACTGAAAAGCGAAATTTCGGAGGCTCTATGAACAATACCTTTAAGGTGGCAATACTCGGCTTCGGCGTCGTCGGCGGCGGAGTGGTTGACCTGTTGATAAATAACAACAAAGAACTATCCTCACTTTCGGGGAAGAATTTTGAAATAAAATACATTCTTGACAAGCGTGATTTTCCTGACTCTCCCTATGCAAGCCTTGTAACCCACAACTACAACGACATTTTAAATGACGATGAAGTAGATGTAGTAGTAGAGGTTATGGGTGGCAGTCACCCCGCATACGAATTTACCATTTCCGCTCTCAAAGCAGGTAAAAGCGTAGTCACATCAAACAAAGAGGTAGTGGCAAAATACGGTGACGAATTTCTCGCCGTGGCAAGGGCGGCAAGCGATAAATACAAGAAAAACGTGTCATATCTTTTCGAGGCATCGGTAGGCGGTGGCATACCTGTTATTTACCCAATTTTACATTGTATTAGGCAAAACAAAATCAGCGAAATTCGAGGAATACTCAACGGCACAACTAACTATATTCTTACAAAAATGTTCACCTATGGTGACAGTTTTACCGATGCACTCGCCTCCGCACAGGAAAACGGATATGCAGAGAAAAATCCCGATGCGGACATTCTCGGTTTTGATGCTTGTCGAAAGATAGCAATTCTAACCTCTCTTGTAACAGGCGACTTGATAGACGTAGGCAACATTCCCACCGAGGGTATCACCTCTATTAGAGCAAATGACGTTAAGTTTGCCGAATACATATCGCACAGCATTAAGTTGCTCGCAAGATGTGTAATAGATGAAGAAAAAGGTCCAATAGTGACAGTATCCCCCCATCTTCTCCCCTCGCATCTCCCATTATCGAGTGTAAACGGTGTATATAACGCAGTTGAGGTAGTTGGAAGCCCTATTGGAAATGTTTTATTCTACGGTCAGGGTGCAGGTGCGGGTGCTACTGCCTCGGCAGTAGTGAGCGATATTGTCAACGCATCTGTTGGCGGCTCTTTACTTATGCCGAAAATTGCAAAAACCTCTCACTCTCCCAAGGAATTCTACAAGTCCTCTGTGGTAAGAATGTACCTTGCCCTTCCGAAATGCGAGGAGAAACAGGCAAGAAGATTTTTTGCCGACAGTGATATACAGGTCTTTGGCGATGAGTGTATAGTAATAACAGCAAAACTCATCGAGAGCGAAATAGAAAAACGGATAAACGATGGTGGCTTTACCCTTTTGTCAAAAATCCGTTTCCTTTAATATTCTTTTTAATAATTCCACCCGATTCCGATAGAGCGACTACTCTATCGGAATTTTTTACAAGTGTAAGCGAGCAAATCGAGGTAAGAATAAGCAAAAGCAGGTCGGTGACAGTTACCATAAATGCCTCACCAACTAAGACACCAAGGGGCAAGAGTAGAAGAAAAACAAAGGTGTAGATTAGCCTGTTAGTTTTACCAAAAAGAAATTCGCTTGCACGGATACCATAATAATACCAACAAACCACGGTAGAATAAGCGAAGAAGAAAACGCAGAAAAAGAGTGTGAACGAGCCGTAACTGCCAAAAGTACCCGAAAAAGCCGTAAACACCAAGGACATAGCACCATCAAATTCCGAGAGGTCTGGCACACAGAGGAGAACCGATAAGCCTGTTAAGGTGCAGAGCAAAACCGTGTCGAAAAACACCTCGACTATCCCCATAAGCCCTGAGGCAGACGGGCTTAATATACTACTGTCGGCGTGGGCCGTGGAAGATGTGCCTGCACCCGCCTCGTTTGATAGTATCCCTCGACTGTATCCCTCCCTAACAGGGCCGGTCAAAAGAAAGCCTAAAATCCCTCCGCTAACGCTATCAAAACTAAAGGCATCGTCAAGTATCAAAAGAACCACCGAGGGAAGTCTCACGCTATGTATTGCTATAATCGAAACAGAGAGAATTATGTAAATAATTGTAGTCAACGGAATGATTACGGCGGTGATTTTTTTAATAATATCTGCCCCACCAAACACTGCGAATGCAACAAAAAACAGGAATAGAACTATAAGAATGGTGGGGGGCGTGTTAAATAATTCGCTATATACACCTGTAACGCTCATCAGTTGAAGCGACGAGCCCATAGTCAGAGCAAGCGCTAATGTAGAAAAGGCATACACCTTTGAAAGAGGCGCACCAACTTTGCCAAGAGTCGTTTCTATACAATGTGCCATAGTCCCCTGTGTCCCATTGGCACTTCGCACAGGAAATGAACGACAAAGCGACACCTCGCTATATTTTAGTGTCATAGCGAAAAAGGAGGATATGAGCATCCAAAAAACGCTACCAGGTCCTCCAAGTAAAAGTCCTACGCATACACCAAAAATGTTGCCAACTCCCAGTGTCCCTGCAAGTGCCAAGGTTAAAGAGCGAAAGGCAGTCCTATCCTTTAATGCTCCTGAAATTTTCTTTATCGTTTTTATAGGGTGAAATATGAAGAAAAAGCGAAGCCTAAACATCAAGTAAAGACCTACTGTGCTTACTATTATGCTAAGTGGGTTAAAATACATAAAAAGCCCTCCGCTGAATTTTATGCGTAGGGCTTGTATCATTATTCTTTATTATTAAGGTTATTCATCGTTGTTAATATCAAAGGAAGAATAAAAGAGCAAGAATAATACCAATAGCGCAAGCGCCAAAAGCCACATAGGTGACTATGTTCATCACCTTGTCAAATCTCTCATTTTGCACCTTTTCTTCTTCATCAAGCGCCTTGTCTTCCTCGCTTTCTAAGAGTTCTTCCGGCACTTCGTCAAAGCCGTCTTCCTCGCCCTCGCTATTTGCCTCCTCATCAAGAGAAAAATCATAAGTTCCCTCTTTTATAGCGGTGGCACGCTGTGCCGCACGGTTAAGTGTCTCGGATATAATATCGACTACGAGAGGGTGGTCGTTGTTCTTCTTTTGCATTATTTCGTAGATGCCGTCCATACTCGACACTATCTCGTCATAATCGGTGCTTTTTAAGGCTGTATCGATCATTCCGACGCATCTTGGGCAAGCACATACGGGAGTGCCGTATCCGCTCATTCCTATTATTGAGGAGTTTTCCTCCTCCATATATTCAAGACAAATAGCACATTTCTTTTCGCTCATCACTTCTCTCCTCTTAGGGTGCGACGCACATAGGCGATATACTCTTCGCGAAGTTTGGCGCGCTCTTTTTGTTCTTCTTCGCTTAGTTCCCTTTGCTTTGCAATTCTTGCAAGTTCGTTTATTCTGTCTATTTTACTTTGTTCCATTTTTCCGCCTGAATTATTTTATTTTCGTATAGAGTTTTGCAAGTCCGCCGGTGGAGGTTTCTCTATAATGCGAGGACATATCCTTGCCGGTTTGGTACATCGTTTCGATAACCATATCAAGCGAGATTTTTCTCGATCCTGACAGGAAGTTCGCCAAATTTACTGCATTTATAGCACGCATTGCCGCCACAGCGTTTCGCTCAATACAGGGTATCTGCACAAGACCGCATATCGGATCACAGGTAAGCCCTAAATGATGCTCAAAGGCTATCTCTGCGGCGTACTCTATCTGGTCTATTCCCATTTCAAACAGTTCGCCAAGTGCCGCCGCTGCCATAGAGCAGGCAGTTCCAATCTCTGCCTGACAACCGCACTCAGCACCGCTTACCGAGGCATTTGTCTTTACAAGGTTGCCAATAAGGCCTGCCACCGCAAGGGCGTCAAGCACTCGCTTGTCCGAAAAGCCGTGCTTTTCCTGCATATATTTAAGCACCGACGGAAGAACCGCACAAGCACCACAGGTAGGAGCGGTAACAATAGTACCGTTGTCGGCGTTTTGCTCGCTCACCGCATAGGCATAGGAGCAGACTATTCGGTTTTCGCGTGTTACCTGACTCTCGTCGATATGTCTTTGATTATAGAGGTGTTGTGCCTTTCGCTCAACTCCAAGCCCACCGGGAAGAATACCAGAGGTGGTAAGTCCATCGTGAATGGCGTTTTTCATCGTGTCATAGACCTCATAGAGGAAGTCGTAAAGTTCACGTCCCTCACGCATAATTACAAATTCGGACAGGCGGATTCCGTGAGTTTTGCAATACTCGGAAATCTCTGCAAAACTGGATTCGGGATATATATCCTCACTTTTATCTATCTCTCGTCCTTCTATACGAATGTCACCGCCGCCTATGCTCATAACACGCATTTTAGAGGTACACTCGCCACCTTTATAGGCGTAGAGGTCCATCGTATTTTCGTGTGGGAGGTCACGGAGAGTGGTATTAAACTCGATTTCTACATCCTTGCCCCCTGCAACCATAGCAATAGCACAGTTGGTGCCGTGTCCTCTGCCCGTATCTGCCAAAGAGCCGTACAGTACGACACGATAGGACTCCGCATCCTCGTTTTCGCTAACGAAAACCTCCATAGCCTTTGCGGGGCCCATAGTATGAGAACTGGAGGGACCTTTTCCTATTTTATAGACATCTCTGATAGATTTCATAGTCTTCTCCTATACATTTATGGGGTCGATATAATTATAGCATACGGGTAAAAAATATGCAAGAGTTTTCATTTTTTCGCTTTACTTAACCTATTATTGATAAAAAAGGCAAGAATAATTTTGACTATATCAGGCAGGATAAAGGGCAAAACCGTGACTAAAAGCGACTGCCCAAGGGCATAAACTCCCCCAAGATAGACCAAAGAATAGTAGAGCGAGCCACAGAGATAGAGGGTTAGCAAGGCTACGACAGTGGCTATAATTTTTCCACTCCTTTTATTCCTAAAAAGAAAAAGAGCGAGAGAATATACCAAAAGCATAAAAATAAAGCCGAATAAAAAGCCTCCGCTTGGCCCGACAAATGCCGAGATACCACCGCCAAAGAGCGAAAAAACAGGCACGCCAATAGCGCCGAGGACAAGATACACCACTACCGACAAGGAGCCATATAAAGGGCCTTGGTAATAGAGCGAAAAATAGACAGCAAATAGTTGGAGTGAAAGAGAAATCTGCCCAAGGGGAAAGGATATGAAAGAGCAGATACACATAAGTGCCACACATATAGCCGAGACGGTCATTTTCCTAATGCTGTTTTGCATATTCTTCCTCCTTTTAGGTTTTGTTATTTATTATAGCCTATCAAACAGGGAAATGTCAACCAAATCAGGCATAAATATATTAAAATAAATTCGTATTAGGTCTTGACAGGTGTAATATGTGTGTGGTAAAATATTATCAACTTAATAAATGATAGAGGTGCACTTCACGAAGACTACCGCACAACAAAGGCCTCCAAGGGCCGTGTGGGAAAGGCGTGGGTGCCGAAGTACGCACCTTTGGAAAGTGCGCGCTGGCTTAATGGATAACATCCTTTTGGCTGTCGTAGAAATACGGAGGGCTATCGACTCATAATCCTTTTGATTTTTGGATAGTCGTGCCCTGCGACTATCTTTTTTGCTTTAATTTTAGGATTAGCAAGCAGTACTTTGGCAACCCTTGAAGTCACAAGGAGGAGATATGAAAAACACGATTTTTACAGGCGCGGCAACCGCAATTATTACCCCTATGAACGAGGTCGGAGTTGACTACGAGAGTTTTGGCAGGCTTATCGACTGGCAGATAGAAAACGGAATTGACGCTATCGTAGTAGCGGGAACAACAGGCGAGGCATCTACCCTCACCGACGAGGAGCACAAAGAGTGCATTCGCTTTGCCGTAGAGCGCGTAGGTGGAAGAGTGCCTGTTATCGCGGGTACCGGCTCTAACGATACCGCATACGCAATTGAACTTTCAAAATACGCCTGCGAGGTGGGTGCCGATGCACTCTTACTCGTTACCCCCTACTACAACAAGGCTACGCAAAAGGGACTTATCGCTTCCTTTACCGCTATTGCGGACGCTGTGACAAAGCCCTGTATTCTTTATAACGTTCCCTCAAGAACAGGCTGTAACATTCTGCCTAAAACTGTAAAAGAACTCGCAAAGCACCCCAATATAGTGGCAATTAAGGAAGCGAGCGGAAATATTTCGCAGATAGCAGAACTCGCCGCATTAGCAGGCGAGGACATAGACATATATTCGGGTAATGACGACCAGATTGTGCCTATCCTCTCGCTTGGCGGTAAGGGCGTTATTTCGGTGCTCTCTAACCCTATGCCAAAGGAAACCTCGCTTATGTGCAAGATGTTCTTTGAGGGGGATATAGCAGGCGCTCGTAAACTTCAACTCGACCTGTTGCCCTTAGTAAACGCACTATTCTGCGAGGTCAACCCCATTCCCGTCAAGGCGGCTATGAATGAAATGGGCTTCTGTCAGAATGATATTCGTCTTCCCCTATGCGAAATGGAAGATGAGCACCGCAGGACACTCTGCGAGATAATGAGAGGACACGGACTTATTTAGTCTTTGCTATTTGATATGAAGGTTTTAATTAACGGAATTTGCGGTCATATGGGTAAGGAGGTCGCAAGACTCTGCGAGGAGGGTTACAGAGGTGCAACTCTCGTCGGTGGCGTTGACGTTATGGCGTGTGAATATGGCGACTATCCTGTTTATTCCACGGTTGACGAGTTGCCCAAGGATATAGAGATAGACGTAATAGTAGATTTTTCGCACCATTCCTGCGCCCCTGCTCTGCTTTCCTATGCGGTGGAAAATAACATTCCCACAGTGGTGGCAACAACAGGACACACAGAGGACGAAGAAAAAGCAATAGAGAGTGCCGCAGAGCAGATACCGGTATTTTTCAGTGCAAATATGTCGCTCGGTGTGGCTCTTCTTGTAGAATTGGCGAAAACCGCCGCTATTGCTATGCCTGAGGCGGATATAGAGATTATTGAAAAGCACCACAACAGAAAGTTGGACGCCCCAAGCGGTACTGCCCTTATGCTTGCAAAGGCTATTTGCGAAGTAAGAGAGGACTGCTATCCCAAGCCGGGCAGAAACGGAAAACAAAAAAGAGAAAAAGGCGAAATCGGAATACACGCCGTAAGAATGGGCAATATTGTTGGTGAACACGAGGTTATACTCGGAACGGGCTCACAGACTATTACCATAAAGCACGAGGCTCACTCGCGCACGCTCTTTGCCGAGGGCGGTCTTGCTGCGGCAGAGTTCCTTGTAGATATGCCGAGAGGCCTTTACAATATGAAGAGCCTTATCGGTGGCAAAGAGCCTCTTAAAAGCAAATAAAGTAAAATCGAAAGAGTTTTTTTATGAGAATTGGAATATACGGATACGGCAATCTCGGTAAAGGCGTCGAGCTTGCCACAAAAGCGGGCAAGGACTGCGAACTTGTCGGAATATTTACAAGGCGCAACCCCGACGATGTAAAGACACTCACGGGGGCGGATGTTTTTTCCTCGGACAGTCTTTTCGAGTTTAAGGATAAAATTGACGTGCTTATTATCTGTGGTGGAAGTGCCACCGACCTGCCTAAAATGACACCTTCGCTTGCAAAGGATTTTAACGTAGTAGATAGTTTTGACACCCATGCAAAAATCCCCGAGCATTTTACAAACGTGGATAAATCGGCTACCGAAAGCGGGCATATCGCACTTATCAGCGGAGGGTGGGACCCAGGACTGTTTTCTATTGCAAGGCTATATGCTTCGGCGGCTCTGCCTGAGGGAGAGGACTACACTTTTTGGGGCAAGGGGATTAGTCAGGGACATTCCGACGCCATAAGAAGAGTTCCTGGTGTTGTCGATGCAAGACAATATACCGTACCCGTAGAGGAGGCTCTTGAAAGAGTGCGAGGAGGCGAGTGCCCGACCTTTACTACCAGGGAAAAGCACGAGAGAATATGCTACGTAGTGGCTGAGGAGGGTGCTGACCTTGCCCGTATTGAAAACGAGATAAAGACTATGCCTAACTACTTTGCCGATTATAACACTACGGTGCATTTCATCACCAAAGAAGAACTAATGCGTGAGCATAGCGGTATGCCACACGGTGGCTCGGTGATAAGAAACGGCGTGACAGGGCTTTCAGGCGAGAACACACACACGGTGGAGTTTAGCCTCTCGCTTGACTCAAACCCCGAGTTTACAGGAAGCGTTTTAGTTTCGTGTGCGAGGGCAATACACAGAATGCACCAAAGAGGCGAGGTGGGTTGCAAGACTATGTTTGATATTGCCCCAAAAGACCTCTCGGTACACAGTCCTGAATATTTAAGAAAACACTTGCTCTAAGGAGAAAACAATGTTAGTAGAAAACAGGGAGTTTATTTGCTCCAATATTTCAAGAGATGATGGCGGTGAACTTCTGTTTGCAGGCAGACGAGTATCCGAGCTTGCAGAAAAGTATTTTACCCCTCTCTACCTCTATGACGAGGAGCGCATCAGAGAAAGGTGCAGAACCTACAAGAGCGCTATGCAAAACAACTTTGGCGAGGGTGTAAAGGTGCTTTACGCATCCAAGGCCGCTTCCTTTATGAGAATGTATAAGATAATGGAAGAGGAAGGAATGGGCTTGGACGTTGTTTCCGCCGGCGAAATCCAGACAGCGCTTGTCGCAGGCTATCCTGTACAACAGATGTACTTCCACTCTAACAGCAAGACCGAGAGCGATATCGAGTTTGCTATTGCTTATGACGTTGGATATATCGTCGTAGATAGCGAGGATGAACTTGCCATTATTGACAGATTTTCAAGATGCAGGGGCTGGAAACAAAAGGTGCTTTTGCGCATTACTCCCGGTATTGACCCCCATACTTACGAGGAGGTTGCCACGGGAAAGGTGGACTCCAAGTTTGGCTCTGCTATTGAAACAGGACAGGCAAAGGCTATCACCGAATTGGCTCTCAAATTCCCCTATGTTGACCTTCGTGGCTTCCATTGTCACGTAGGCTCGCAGGTGTTTGACTCCTCGGTTTATCTTAGCACGGCAAGGGTTATGCTCGACTTTGTAAAGGATATACATGACGAGCTTGGCTATATGGCAGAAGAACTTGATATCGGTGGCGGTTACGGCGTAAGATACACCGCCGAGCAACCCGAGATAGACATTTCAAAAAATATCGAAGAAGTGGCAGATTTTATGAAGGGGTATGCAAGCGAGATTGGTATTCCCCTCCCCACCGTTATTCTTGAACCCGGCAGAAGTATTGTTGCCGATGCTGGAATGACCGTCTATTCAGTGGGTACTGTTAAGAAAATCCCCGGATACAAGAACTATGTTTCGGTGGACGGCGGTATGACCGATAACCCCCGATATGCTCTTTACAAGGCGCCTTATACCGTCTTGCCTGTGTCGGGCCCTGTGGGTGAGGACGCTATGACCGTGTCGGTGGTTGGCAGATGCTGTGAAAGTGGGGACATTATACAGGAGAATGTATCTATGCCCGAAAGCATCGCAAGGGGCGACCTTGTTGCTGTACTCACAACAGGTGCATATAACTACTCTATGGCATCGAATTACAACCGTATTCCAAGGCCACCTGTGGTTATGATCTCGAAGGACGGCGACTATCTGGCCGTAAAAAGAGAAACCTTCGCCGACCTTTTGGCATTTGATGTTCTTTAATTTACATATCAAAAATCCCCCGTGGAAAAATTTCCGAGGGGAACAAAAAAAGAGCCTTACGGCTCTTTTTTGTTTTGGTTATTCGGTTAATTAGTCAACCTTGTTGTACTGAACGCCACCAATTTTGATATACTTGGTATCGCCCTCTGTACCCTCTGCAAAAGCAAACTCACCTGCGTAGTCATCTGCGTCCTCTTCTTCAGCATCGAAGGTGAAGATGATAACGTCTTTTTCCTCATCGTTCTTGGTAATCTCGTAAGTACCCTCGATAGAGTTTTCTGTTCCAAGAACAAAGTAAGTAATTGTAACCTTGTTACCGTTAAATTCATAGGTTTTGCCCAAAACACCGCTACCTGTCTTGTACTTACCGGAAAGGGTCTTGCCACAAGAAGCAAGTGCGAATACGCAACCTACAAGGAGTACGCATACAAGAAGTGCCGAAATAATCTTTTTCATAGTAATAACACCTTTCTATTTTTTAATGTCTATTGTTATTATAGCATAAGATTTTTTGATTGTCGATACTTTTTATAAATTTTGTCTATTATTTAATAATATTTAATGAAGATTATTCTTTCATAAGAGTTTAGTTTCTTCTTTCCTTAATTTTACTTGACAAACAATAGAAATAATGATAAAATGAACAGGTATCTACCCATGGCACAGCTGGATAGCGCGTCAGACTCCGACTCTGAAGGTCGTAGGTTCGAATCCTATTGGGTAGGCAAAAAATCGACAAGTTTCGTCAGAAGCTTGTCGATTTTTACTTCTTCACTCTTAACTCTTCACTTTTCACTCTTCTCTTACGAAACTTGTCGATTAGGTAATAGGTAAAAGTGAATAGTGAAAAGGTTCTGATGTAGTTTTTCTCCCAATGGTCGAAAAAGTATTTATTTTATGTGTGGGTTCAAATCCATCGGTTAAAAAGGTAAAATATCTTTTTCGTCGCTCCTTCACAAAAAAGTCGTATCTTTTGATACGACTTTTTTTATCCATTGCGAAAGCAATGGCATATAATCAGACCTTTGGTCTGTATATCATCCTCTTTTTACGAGTATATCTCGCAAAAAGCTAGTATCTCATCAGCCACAGGCTGTATCCTCTTTTGCAATGATGATATACCGCATCAAGATGCGGATGATATTCAAGGCTGTGCCTTGGTGATATGCAAGGCTAACGCCTTGATTATATACACGCCTAAGGCGTGATTTCACCCTATCTTCTCAAAATAAGGCAGGTCGGCGAGGGTGACCTTTACCGTTACGGTCTTGCCACCTATGTATTCCTTACCGTCAAAGCCAAGCCAACGTCCCTCGGGGAGAGGTATTTCTCTCTCGGTCTGCCCTTTGACGATAATGGGAGCAACGAGGATATTCTCGCCGAGCATAAAGCTGTCGTGTACTCTCTCGTATCCACAGTGAGGATAGTTATACTCAAGGCTTCTTAAAATCGGCTCTCCGTTTTCGTGGGCGTCCTTTACAAGGGCGAGAATCTTATCCGAGAAGGAATTATGCATATCGTGCGCCCCGCGGACAAGGTCGAGGTGCGTCCTGTCAAGTGCTTCCCAGGGTGCCCAAGAGAACTGCATCATCGGGAAAAGCGCGGAGCACTGTGCCATTCTGACAAAGAGTTCCTGGTCTATCGGAATATTATCCTCTCTGTACGTCCATTCGCCGCCGCCAACCATATCGGGGCAGATGAAGGGGTGACCTATAAGTCCCTGTGCTATTGCGTTGGGAATAAGTGTGGAAAGGCCGTCACCGTCCCACTTGTGTCCCCTGTCACGGATACGCTGAATACTTCTTATGCCGCCGCCCTTAAAGGTGTCCTTGTATTCGTGGAATTTGTAGCGAGTTCCAAAGGCATTCCAAGCGATATTTCGCTCCGCCGCAGTATATTTGTCATCGGTTTCGCCATTTATTGGGGCGGTTGCCGCATAATCCTCAAGCGCTCCACCATCAAACTTAAATCCGTCTATACCGATGTCATTAACAAGTGCCTGAAGCTGCGACTCCATATAATTCCAGTCGCACTCCTTGGTAAAATCGAGGATCGCACTGTATCCGTTCCACCAAGGAATTATTGCTATCTTGCCCTCCTTGGTACGCAGGAAAAGTTCCTCGTCCTTTGGCCCTGAGAACTCGGTGTGCTTGACAAACATAACCCCGTCAGGTCTGACGTAAGGAACAACCCAGAGCATTACCTTAAAGCCCATTTTGTGTAGTTCGTCAACCATTCCCTTGGGATCAGGGAATTTAATGAGGTCAAATGACCAGTCGCCATATGCCTTTGCCCAGCCCTCGTCTATCATAAGGATACCGGGCTTAAATCCGTTTTCCACTATTCCTCTGGCGTATTTCATAACCCCTTCCTGACTCTGGAAGTAGGTCAACTGCATCCAAGTGTTGTACTGGGGGACGCGGAAAAATTCACGTTCAAGGCTCTCGCCCTTTGGAGGGAAATGCGCCGCCATAGCACCGAGATATGCCTCCCTTAAATTAGTGCCGAACTGCTCAACGAGGACGTCCTCGCCCTCAATTATAAACTCCCCGTCCTTAATTTTACAGGAGAATGCCTTTTCCGACCAGATGCATCTACCCATATTAGACAGATACATAGGCATAGTCTGGTTAGAGGCATAGACACGGAAATCTCGCCTTAATTCGGTTTCTTTGGTGTAGGGGGCAACAGTACCGTCGTTTGCAGTACCGCCCCACCAGCATTCGCCATCGAGCATTTTAATTATGTATTCCATTTTGCTTCTCCTTATTGACTTTTTTATAAATTTCTAGTATCATCTATATTGTAATATATAAATTTTTAGTTGTAAATGCAAAATCAGGCATATAATTTATAAAATCGGTCACACTTTAACAAGGGGGAAATCTACTTATGAACATAGAAGGCTTGATGTCGTACTATCACTATAACCATTCTGATGACTATGTTTTTCAAGGTCACACTCACGATGAATGGGAACTTAATGTTATTCTTCGCGGCTCTATGGAGATAACCTCGGAGGGGGATATTTTCTCGCTTTCTGCAGGGAATGCTATACTTATTAAGCCAAACAAATTCCATCAGAACCGAGTCACGGGAAAGCATATGGCGGAAATGTTGGTAGCCCAGTTCAAGTCCTCTGAATGTAAAAGCGGTATTTATAAGCTCTCGCCCGATGCCGAAAGTCTTGTGGCACTTTTTATAAAAGAGAGCGAACGGGACGGAATTTTTGAAAACTCGGCAGAAAGGTTAAGTGACGACTCGAAAAAATTGCTTGAACTGTTATTATCAGAACTGAACAGGTGCGACAAATCCCCCAAGGAGCCCGACATAGCGCACGCGCAGGTTTATCACCTTGCGGTGGATTTTATGAAGAAAAATATCAGGACAAACCTCTCTTGCGAGCAGGTTGCGCGCTCGGTTGGGGTATGCAAAACCACGCTTAAAAAGGTGTTTTTACGCTACACGGGTATGGGGTGTATGCGATTTTTTTCCGAGATGAGGCTCCACAGGGCGAAGGCGATGCTCGGCGAGGGCGAAAGTTGTGCTGCGGTGAGCGAGGCTCTTGGTTTTTCCTCACAGGCGTATTTTTCGAAAAAATATAAGGAGTTTTTTGGCGTTTTGCCCTCAAGGAGTAGATAAGTTGCTATTTTCCGAAATTAACCGTGGATATTCGTTTTTTTGCTTGAATTTTGCATCTTGACATTACTATTTTCTTCATATATAATATAGAAGTCGTGTTTACATAAGAATATTACACTTGGTTTTATTTTGCCGATATTTCGTCTGCTGCGGCTCGTTTTTTCGCTGAGCCTTTATTTTTGGAGAATTTTATGAAGATACAGTTATCCGACCATTTTACCTATAAGAAACTGTTCAAGTTTACTCTGCCGAGCGTGGCTATGATGCTATTTACCTCTATTTACGGTATGGTGGACGGCTTTTTCGTTTCTAATTTCGTTGGTAAAACGCCTTTTACTGCAGTTAATATAATATTCCCTTTTCTATTTATCCTCGGTGCCTTTGGTGCTATGCTTGGCACGGGAGGAAGCGCACTGATTTCCAAAACTCTGGGCGAGGGTGACAGAGAAAAGGCTAACCAACTTTTTTCGCTGTTTGTTTACCTCTCCTTTGGCGTGGGTGTTATACTTGCCATTATTGCCTCTATATTTATCCGTCCTATTGCATCACTGCTTGGGGCTGAGGGGGAACTCTTAGAAAACTGCGTAGTTTACGGGCGAATTATTCTTGTTGCTTTACCCTCGCTGATGCTTCAGTTTGGTTTCCAAAGCTTTTTTGTCACAGCAGAAAGACCCGGACTTGGCTTTTTTGTAACCGCTCTGTCGGGTATTACTAACATTGTATTTGACGCTTTATTGGTTGCGATATTCCCTTTTGGTATTGTGGGGGCTGCAATAGCAACCGCTATGAGCCAGGTTGTGGGTGGTATCCTGCCCCTGTTTTACTTTTTCTCGAAGAATACAAGCCTACTTAGACTCGGGGGGACAAGGTTTGACGGTGGGGCACTGATACAAGCCTGTCTAAACGGCTCGTCAGAGTTTTTGACAAACATAGCGATGTCGGTGGTTAGTATGCTATACAATTTACAACTACTGCACTATGCGGGGAATGACGGTGTGGCGGCGTATGGCGTGCTTATGTATGTTGGATTTATATTTGTGTCTATGTTTATCGGATATTCGATAGGCACTGCCCCCATTATTGGCTACAACTACGGGGCGAAAAGACAAGACGAGTTAAAAAATATTTTGAGCAAGAGCTTTTGGGTTATCGGTATAACCTCGGTGGCTATGGTGATATCCTCCCTTTTGCTTGCGTACCCATTTTCCTATCTTTATGTTGGGTATGACGAGGCACTTATGGATTTGACCTTGCGTGCTTTTGTAATATATTCATTTAGTTTTTTGTTTTCGGGAATTTCTATTTTCCTGTCCTCCTTCTTTACTGCGCTTAACAACGGCCCCGTGTCGGCGGCGATATCCTTTATCCGTACGCTCCTATTGCAGATTGTGGCGGTGCTTGTACTACCCTTGATACTTGATATTGACGGTATTTGGCTGGCTACGGTAGTTTCTGATGGGCTAGCGGCGATTATTTCACTTTTGTTCCTTTTATTTAATAGGAAGAAATACGGGTATTAAAACAATATGCTAAATAACAAAAAAACCGAGCAAAATGCTCGGTTTTTTGTTTGAGAAATCTCAAAAATAATATTGCTTATGCAACCTTCTCGATGATAAGGTCGATAGTGTCCTCTGTAAGTGTCATTATTGCAGAGGTACAAATATTAAAGGTTACAGTCTGTCCTGCTTCAAGTGTAAACTCGTAAGGAAGATCTATAAGTTCATCGATATTAAGATTTTTGACTTCTGCATTTTCCTCACCATCAGCAGCTTTTATAACATAGGTTCCAGCCTCGGTTGCGGTGAAGGTCATATCAACACCTGCACAGTAGAGGTTTTGTACTGTTACCTTTACAGCATTATCGCCAAGAACAAGTGCGTTTGAAGGAGTTTCTTCTGCATCCTCCTTGGTAAGGACTACATCAACGGTATCATCGCCGGAAATTGTGCAGATTATAAAGGTCACAGACTCACCCTCTGCCACGGTGAAGGAATAAGGCATAGAAATAGTCTCTGTTCCATATTCCCCCTCAATAAGAATAAATCCGTTGGTCTCGCCGTCTGCATAAGAAAGGACATAGTCACCTGCGGTATTAACTACCGCAGGAACACCAAAGTAATTGGCGGGAATGGCGTTTGCACCGACAACGATAGTACCATTAAAGACGCCAGGCTCTGTATCATCGGGAGTTTCTACAACCTTTTCAAGAGCCATAGGCATCATAAACATAGGAGGTTGAACGTTCCAGTTGCCACCCATATCCATACCGAAGAAGAAGGGAACGGGATCATTTTTGGCATCCCAGATAGACAAACCGCCAAGAGAGTTAAGAGCGTATTTATAGGTGCCGGAATAACTGCCGCCATTATAATCAGCAATCTCAACAGTACCGTAGGTCTTGCCCTCTACGGGAGTGAAGTTGAAGTTCATCATAGGCATATTGGAGAAAAGTGCATTATACTCACCCTCGGGAGGAGTATTGCTGGGAAGTTCCTTGCACTCGATGGTGAAGTCAACGATATCCTCGGTTTCGGTCATAACGTTTGCAGAGGTGGAGATACCGAAGGCAACTGTTCCACCATCTTCAACGGTAAACTCAAGGGGAAGGGTTGCTTCCTCACCATTATACCAAACAACAAGATTTTCTTCACCCTCAGCAGGAGTAAGTACATAGGTGCCACCAACTGCGAAGTTGATTTCGATTGATTGAGCAAAATTGTTGATAATGGAAACCTTAATGCTATTATTACCAATCACAAGGTCGCCGATATCGGAGGGGTCGGTGAACTCAATGCTAATCGAGCACTCTTCAGTGCCGTTGTTTACAACGGTGATAGGATAGCCAGGATAGTAGTTGAATGCCTCGCCACTTTCAATGGGAGCACCGTTTACAAGAATGGAAACATTCTCGTTTTCCCAAGTGAAGATGTAGGGCTTCAGCTGACCAAGCGTTTCGTAGGTAACAAGAGTGTAGGTCTTGCCGGGGATAAGATTTTGTACATAGTTGGAGCCGAAGCTTGTGTAAATTTCGTAAACAACTGCCTTTGCAGTGATTGCAACCTCGGTAGCCTCTTCAACATCAGACTTAAGAAGGAAGGAAACGAAGCTGTTTGCTCCTACAACAAAGTCGTAGTTGGAAACCCAAGTGATGTTACCCTCGCCGTCGTCAACACCGATAAGGACACCTTCGCCACCGTTTACATAGTAGGTGACGTCTTCATCAGAAGTGTTGAAGATAGAGTTGATAACACCGTCGCTGTCAACCATACCAGTAACGGTTCCGCTATCGGTATTGATTACATAGTTGAGATTGGTTATAGTAAGGGTATCGGTAATCTCGCAGTCAACAAGTGTGGTCTCGAATGTTTCTGCGTTGTATTCCTTGGTGGTGTTGGAAACAAAGATTTCAACAGTTTCACCCGCGGTCAAGTACTTGGAGATGTAAACAGTGGAGTTTGTAGAAGCGATATATTTAACGATTGTGTCATCCCAATCCACATAAGAATCCAAATATTTAAACTGGTTGGATTCAAGGGTAAGAACGAAGGAATATACACCAGCCTCGGGAGCGGTGAAGGAAATAAGATTGTCGGTGTTGCTCTTGAAGGTAAGGTTGTTGTCACCTGCCTGAACAACGATGGGAGCGAGTTTCTCAACAGTCCAGCTCGCGTTGTAACCTACTGCAAACTCGGTAGAAGAATCAAGATATACGCTAACGGGAGTTTCGATAATAGCACCTGCCTCGGATACATATACAGTCTGTCCCTGATAAGAGAGATATTCAAAATCGTCGCTCTCCAAAGAGATTTTATACCAACCCTTTTCGGTAGTTGTGTACTGGAGAACTACCTCCATGTTAGAGGGAAGAACATAATCGGTTGCAGCCTCGTCGATAACGATAGTAGTATCTGCCTCAACAATGTAGTAATTGTAAACAAGTTCCTCTATTTCCTCAAATGTCCAGATAGTAGCATTGAGAGTAACTTCGCCTGCCTCCTCAACTTCAATCTCGAGAACACGCATATAGTTAAACTCAACCTCAGGAACATCAGAATATACATAGAATTTTCCTGCTTTGGGGAAGTTAATGGTAACTTCGCCACCGTAGGTCATGTTGGCAATAAGTTCGCTGATAACGCCCTCACCGGTTGCTATCTCGTCAACAAATACGTACTTTTCCTTGGTAAGGGTAACCTCGGAGTCTTCGTTTACAGAGGTAACCTTGAACTTGTAGGTTGCGGTGTCGCCATCTACGGTCTTCTCAACAAATTCTGCGCCCCCGGCAAAGAGAAGGTATTTGTTAGATACGCTTGCAGTGAAAACAAGGTCTGTACCGGTCTTTGCGGTGAGGTTTTCGGATACGGTAACGCCCTCGGGAGCGTTTACTGTAACTGTGTCACGGGTGAAAAGGGTGTAAAGACAAGTGTCGCACTTGCCGTTATCATCCGTGTCGGTGTGGGCAGCAAAATCTGCCTTTTCTGTGGTGTGCTCACAAGTTGCGCCGTGCCAGTGACCGGTAGCGTCTGCCGTCCAGTTAGAAGCAAAGGCGTGCTCGTGAGGAGGTGTGGGTGTGCCGCAAGATGCAAGTATGAAGGAAAGCAACATTGCGACTAAAACCAAAGTAGCAATTTTTTTCATAATAGCCTCCTATATATTTTTTTGGTTTTTCAAGTTTAGGTGCTACTCTTTACATAGTAGCCACAGGCGAATAGCCATTGGTCGTCTTCACCTGCGTGGTAGGGGGGATCGGATTTAAGTTCTGCCCAGCCGTTGCCGTCCATAAAGTATCTCTGCGAAACGGCAAACTTCTGTAGGAAGTCCTTAAGTTCCTCGGTTACAGGACAGAGTCCGTCGGTATTTGCAACACCTGCATAACCAACGCATCCTATTGCCTCGGCGGGCACCTTTCTACACTCGTCAAGACAACGGGTACAGGTCAAGGGGCATCCACCGTCACAGACACCACTGGTTCGACAGGGGCAATTCCTGTTGCAAAGATAGGGTCCTGTGGTTGCCTGGGGGTTGGTTTCGAGGGGATCTACTGTTAAGGGATAGTAGCCCTCTATAAACAGTTTATAATTTTGGGTGCCGTTTTCCACCGTCAAAGCCTTGTTTCCTGCCGCCTCTATGAAATTAAAGGGGGCGTCGGTAAAGGATGTGGGGGAGGTGATATGGGCGTAAAGAATAGGTCCAAAACCATTTGTTTCGGGGTAGGCTTCGGCATCATAGACGTGATAGAAGCCTGTATCGGGATTTAGTTTATAAAAATCGTCCTCAAAGATGTTTTGTCCTCCTATGTTCTTCTCTGCCCCGACAAATACGTAGTCGTCACCGTACTCGTGGCCGGGTTTGTAACCCGTCACCTTGTCAAGTTCGGTGGGGACTATGATATCCGAGGGGATACCCGTCGAATCATACTCGCCCTCATAGGTAAGGCAGAAGTCAACATATACAGGATAGTCGCCGTCGGTGATATCCGCCTTGATACCGTAGGCGTAAACGACTCCACCACCAGAGGCGGAAAGGTTGGAATCGTCAACATAGACCTGGTATTTGAAGTTGGAGGTAAAGCCCGAACTTCCACCGTCAACAATGATGGGTGTGGGATTTTTCCAGGCAGCCGATCCCTCGTGGATATGTAGAATAGGGTTTACGTTATTGTAGTTTACATCAACCCAAGACTCTACCGAATATGTACCACTCGCGGTGGGGGCAAACTGATAATAGACCACCTGCCCTGCCTTTTTAATAGTGGCACGGTAAACACCCGGACGAGTTATTTCTATAATGTTTTGATACATATTAGAACCCGTCTTCTTGCCCGTGTCTATTATCTTATAAATCTGGATCTTCACGTTCCTTTGGTCATTGGTCGCCAAGGTCTGGTTGGGGTTGTAGGTATAGCCCTCGGGCAGGTTCAAAAGCGTGACGGCAAAGTCACCGTCAAGTCCCTTTACCTCTGCCCTTCCCTCTCTGTCAATTTCTGAGGTGTAGAAGGTGTAACCGTCCGACCACTGTGCCCGTGTTACCGTGTTTTCGTAGTCGGCAGGAATAAACGGTGTACCGTTGTATTCAAGTTCAACAGTAAAGGTGTATCCCTCGGTGGTGTTTCCTCCACCTTCGCCCGTCGGCGGGTTTGTTTGACCACCACCGTTTCCGTGGTCGGGGTGTGGAGTCTGTACCGTAGCACAGGAAAAGAGAGCAAAACACAGCAAAAGCGAGAGAATATTAAATAGTATCTTCTTCATTTTTTCTCCTTTCAAACTCTCTTTTTCCTGAACAGTGTGGCTATGTCTGCCCATTTTACCTTGCGTATTATGACGTCAACTACAAAGAGAATGACTGTCAGGACAAACAGGGGTACGGTAAAATCGACAACATAGGTAGTCAGGCTGTCGGTATCATACTCGTATGTGGGAATTTCGCCCTCGGTTATCTGTCCACGATTCTTTATTGCTCTATACAAGAGGGTGGGCGAATAGGTGGCAAAACTGTCGTGCTCTGTGTGATATGAGAGGTGGACAAATCTCTGTGCCTCGTAGGTCTTGTCAGAATAGGAATAGGTCAAATGAATAGTGTAATTACCAATATCCGAAAGTTCAAATCTATAAAAATATTTAGTTGAGTCAAAGGTAAGGGGATATTCAAACTCCTCGCCCGTGGGGGTGGGCAACTTCAATATTGCCACAGCATCAGGCTTTAGTGTGGCGGGGATAAGTTCCACAAGAGCACTCGTGCCCTCGCCGGTAATATTAAGGTCAAAGGGAACGTCTATCTTCTCCTGGGGAATAGTTTCTTTGGCTATATTTGAGAAGAAGTTAGCACCCTCGCCCTCTTGCCATAGCGACACCCAGTCGCCACTCAATGAGGAGGTAAACACCGCCACCTTGCCGTTTCCGTAATCCGAATGGGCATATAGAGGCACTTCGACAACACCTCCACCCGCCTTTACATAATCGACGGTCAATACCACGGTGGCATTGTTCTTGGCTTTCGTATTCACAAAGCCAAAGACGTTAGGCAGGATTAATATTCCATCTACGGTGGCGTCACTCAGACGCTTTATGTGGACTTGGCTCTCTTTCTCAATAACGCTCTCGGTCAAGTCGTCTGCTATCTCGGAGGAGAACTGGTCCTCGAAACTTTCGGCACTTTCGATATAGTAGTAATTACCACCACCTGCCTCGGCGATGCTTTCCATCATCAATATGGCATCGTCTTCCTTGCTGTAAACGTTTATAGTAGAAACGGTGATACCGCCAGCAAGCATATTTCGTGCCGTGCCTACCGCTCCGTCCTCCTCGGAGGTCTTTATGTATGACAGACCGTCGGAGATAAGCACGACCTCTTTATCACTGTAATCAAGGTCCACCATAAACTCGTAGGCTCTATCCATAGCAGAGCCAATAAGCGTACCCTGATAAGGCTCGAGGGCATCTATTTTTGAAGCAAGTTCCCCTCGATTTGCTGCCTCTGTTGGCAGGGAAACCGTATATTGCTCTCCCCAGAAGGCTATTATAGCCACCTTGTCGTCATCCTCAAGGATGTTAAGCAGCGATTTTGCCGCGTCCTTGGCAATTTTCATTCGATAGGCAAGTTCCATACTGCGGGACATATCTATAAGAATAGTCATCAGTTTGGTGTCCTTTTTATCGTTGCCAAAGGATACGGGAAGCATATTTTGTAGGTTTACAAGTACGTCATCGGTCTTGTTTTGTATATTGTTGTTACCAAAGGTTACAAGGCTCTTGCCAAATAGCGAAACAACCTTGTCAACGCTATTAACAAAAGAGGTGTAGTTTGTAAGTTCACGAACGTCCACGTCCGAGATAAGTATTTCGTCATACTTTGAAAGGGCCTCTACGGTATATGGAACGTCCTTGCCACCCTTTTTGTTTATGTTATAGACGTCTATGGTGGCATTCTCGCCAAACATTCTGCGTGCCGCGTCGCTATCGCTTGCGTGGGATGTGACAAGCAATACCGACAAATCACCCGACACGCTCTGGGTAAAGGAAAGCGAATTGTTATAGAGCGATTTGTCCTCCTCGGCACTTACTGACACGGTGTATAAAAAGTCGCCGTCGGTGTCGGTGGGGAGGGTAAAACTCTCAAGGTTAAAGCCCCTTGTGAGATTAGCGGTGCGCACCTCAAGTTCTTCCTCACCCAGCGAGAGGGTTATTATACATCTGCCGGAATAATTTGACATCAAGAGCACTTCGGCAACCGACTCGTGTCCTCGATATGTCGCTTCGGTATAGTCAACCGAGGAAACCTGGACCTCTTTATCATCTTCGCCGATATTGCTATCAAGGTAGATAGCATCAAGGGTCACTCCCGAAGCAAACAGGTTATCCACCGTGCGGACAAGTGCTGAATCCTGTCCTGTGGCATTCTGCCCTGCGTCGGTGATAAGGATTATTCTCTTTATAGAATTTTCGGAGAAGAGTTCGGAGGCATATTTTAGTGCCGAATTAATATCGGTGGAGGTGCCGTCCACGGCAGAGTGGCGAACGCTTCTGATATTTTCGTCAAAGCCACAAAGCAGCTCACTGTCCCTGCCAAATGTGACCACCGCCAAGCCGGAATTTCCTATCAAGGAATCCTTGATGTCCTGAACGTATCCGTCTATCTTATCAGAGTGAGTTTTTGCAGAATCCGAGGTATCTGCCAATACTATAACCTCGGTCCTCGTTATGACACTTGTAAACACCGTACCCGCCATAGCGAGGGTGACACAAAGCACCATACAAATATGAATTATAAAGGATGTTACGGTAGCACGTGAACGGTTATCCCGTCTTACGGCGATGATGTACGGAATAACAACCGCAAGAAGAAGCGGTATGGCTACAAGGAGCAGAATTGGATTATCGAAGTTGATACTTTTCATAGCAATATACCATCCAATCCAGCGAGAATAACAGGGCGAGTGCAATAAACAGAATAGTCAGGTTATCAAGCACTCCGTCAATCCCCCCCTCGTCTGCCTGTCCGACAAGACTAACCTCGCCACCCTCGGTATAGGGCGATCGCTCGGCTATCGGGAAGGAGGAGAAAATGAAGTAGTCACGCTCGTTACCCGCCGTGGTAACGGTGACTTTATATATACCTGCCTCGGTGAGTCTGTGCTCTGCCGTGGCGGAGGTAACATCAAGATAGGTCGAGTTGCCAAGAGGACTCTCGACAACTATGCTCTCGCAACCTGATATTACATTGACGGTGAGGGTGTCACCGGTGGTGTAGTCGGTCTTCTCAAGCACGGTGGGGAAAGAAAACTCAACAAGGTTGCGTGTAAGGACTACAAAATCGTAGAGCATAGGGAAATTCGACTTTTGCAGGTCGAAGGCAAACACCACCTCACGATTGCCGTAATCGTTAGTTCCTGTGAAAACAACGGGGTTGCCCTTATGCTCAAGCAGAGTATAGAAGTTGTCATAAAGGCTACACTTTATAAACTCGGTTAGATAGATATCCTTGCCGTTCATTTCACGAAGAAGATTTTTTACCGTGGTGGCAGAGGAAGTAGAGAGAGATATCTCCATAGCGTCCTCAGGAGAATATGCGTCCTGAACCGAGAAGCCAGAGCCAGAAAGACTGTCAGTGGGGTTGAAGAACCAAACCGCACCGTTTTTCGGCATTGACGAGGGCGTAAAGCCGTCAAAAATGTAAAGGTCGTAGCCGCTCTGCTCCTTGTAGGAGTTGGTGGGAATACAATCGACGAAAATATGTCCGCTGACTGCGGTGATTGCGGTTTTAATATAGAAAGGATCGTTGCTGACAAGAAGAGCACGATAGGAGTTTGCGGAGTCCACGTTGTAGAGTATAACCTCGTTGTCCTCCAAAAGCGAGTCTTCTCTCTCTATACGCACCCTTACCGAATGGAACTCTTCTTTTTCCACTCTTAACTCAAAGGGCACTTTTTCGCCCTCAATAAGCGTTACTTCAAGTGTGGTGTCAGGCTCTCTTTCGCTATTTGCGTCCTGGACGGTGGGATAGACGGTGAGCGAGAGGGTGACAGTTCCCTCCTCCCCATAGGACATAATTTCGCCAAAGACGCTAACACTATTACCTCGAACCGTGTAATAAGCACCCTCGATAGCAAGATTGCTCTCGTCCAAGGCGGGATTTATGTGGTTTATACCCTGCCCTACCTGATAATTTACATCGCTGACAAGATAGGTTATAACCGATGGGTTTGTATTAAAGTAGCCCTGGGCTATTCCTATGGCATCGGTTATTTCAACAGTGCTATGCTCTGTGCCAATTCTATCGAGCAAGAGAAGTGCCTCCTCCTTGTCGGTGAGTGCCTCAAATACAACCTCGGTAGAGTCCGCCGCGTGGATAAGAGTATATGTGCTTCCCTCGGTGGCATCGTCAATTATTTCGGCAATTCTGTCCTTGCCTATCTCAAATCGGGTTTGTTCGCCCTCTCCCATATTCATGCTGCCTGAGCCGTCAAGTATAAAGCAATATTCGTGTGCCTGCCCAGGAAGAATTATGATAGGGTGGGCAATTGATAGGGAAATGGCTGCAACAAGCAATAGTTGCAAAATGAGCGAGATAATTCCCGACAGACGGCTCAAGGGATTTCTACGCTTTAAGAACTTCTCGCTAAGCGTCCACAGATAAGTAGTGGGGATAACCTGCTCGGTGAATTTGTTTTTAAGAATATAGACCAAAATAAGCACCGGAATGCCTATAAGTCCAAGCAAGCCTAAAGGATAAAGAAAGGTCATTTCAGCACCTCCCTCTCGGTGAGCGAGCCGAAGAACACCTCAAACAGTTCGTCCTCTGCCGTCACTAATTGATAGGTTGCACCTCTTGCCTCGCAATATCCTCTGATACGCCCCTTGACGTATTCGAGGGCACTCTTGTATGCCGCCGTGATGTCGCCGTCGATATCCTTCCTGTACTCCTTTGTTATATCCTCGGAGTCGAAGAAATGATATTTACCGCGGAACTGGGGCTTTTGCTCCTCGCGTGAGAGTATTTGAAGACAGAGAAGATCCCTGCGTTTAGTTACAAGGTGGTCTATCGCCGTTTCATAATCGCTGTCGGTGAGGAAGTCGGAGATTACAACCGAAAGTCCGTCACCGTATCCCACCGAGGTGGGTAATATGGCATCGGATATGGCACATTCGCCGTCAAACTCGACACCGTTCAAAAGACCTATGGAGTTTATATAAGAGTCCTTGCCTATCATACCGGATATGACTTCCTGCACCTCATTACCCTTTATGGTATAAATAGAAACCTTATCCATCTCGCATATAGAGATGTAGGCGAGGGCGGCGGCAATCTTCACTGCCTGCTCTGCCTTCTTGCCGTCACCGTATTCCATTGAACGACTGGCATCTATGTATATTCTTGTGTGCATCTGTCTTTCGTCAAGATAGAGTTTTACATAAAGTCTGTCAAATCTTGCAAAGGCATTCCAATCTATCCTGTCGGTGTCATCTCCCGCCATATAGTCACGATAATCGGCAAACTCGCAGGACGAGCCGTAACTCTTACTTCGTCTGTTGCCGCCAAAGACACCTGCTATATTGTTGCAGATTACCGTTTGTAGGCTCTCAATCTTCGCAATAAACTCCTCGTCTATTACAAATTTATTTCTCATATATAGAAGAATTACCTCTTGATTTCTTTGATAAGCATTGCAATAACGTCATCGGTAGAGAGATGATCGTTTACTGCATTAAAGTTTACCTTGATTCTGTGGCGAAGTACAGGCACGGCAAGGGCTGCAACGTCATCAAAGGATACGTTGTAACTGCCTCTTACAAGTGCGCGCACCTTGGCACAGGTGATAAGAGCCTGTGCGGCTCTGGGCGAGGCACCGTACTTGATGTACTTTCTGGCAACCGAGGACGCATTTTCAAGTTCGGGGTGAGTGCCTGCTACAAGATTAGCCGCATAAAGGACAACCTCATCTATAACAGGAACGGTGGAGGCGAGGTCACGCATATCCAAAATCGTAGGCCCGTCAATAACCGCATCTGCGTTCTCGCCCATGGTTACCTGTGTCATATTTACAATATCGACAATTTCGCTTGCCGTGGGGAATGTCATTATCAGTTTGAAGAAGAAACGGTCCATCTGTGCCTCGGGAAGAGGATATGTACCGTCCTGCTCTATCGGGTTCTCGGTAGCAAGAACGAAGAAAGGCTCGTCAAGCGTGTAGGTTGTGCCGCCTACGGTAATCTTATGCTCCTGCATTACCTCAAGCATGGCAGACTGCGTCTTGGGGGTAGCACGGTTTATCTCATCGGCGAGTACCAAATTAGCAAAGATAGGTCCGCGGCGGAAGATAGAGTTCATTCTTCCCTCCGCATCCTTTTCGATAATATTAGATCCGGTGACGTCCGAGGGCATAAGGTCGGGGGTAAACTGTATTCTCGAAAACGGGAGGTTAAGAATACGGCTAAGAGAACGGACAAGTCTGGTCTTACCTACTCCGGGGACACCCTCAAGAAGAACGTTACCACCTGCAATAATTGCAATAATAATGTTCTCTACTACCTCATCCTGTCCTACTATATCCCTACGAAGTTGCTCTTTTATTGACTTTATTGCTTCGCTAAACTGTGTTATTCTTTCTGTATTTTCCATTGTAAAAACCTTTCTTTATTTCATTTCCTCGGGTGTAAGGAGCAGGTCGAAATATTTTCTCGCTATTTCGGCAATCTCCTCGGATATCTCGCCCGACTGGTTGTCAAATATCGTGTAGTATTTATTGATGACTTCTTTGTATTTCGTAATCATATCAAGGTCGGGATCGTAAACCGAATCGTCACTGCCCACCATATTGTCACCCGAGCCATAGCCTCCGGTATTGTCACCGGTCAGGTCATCGTTGTTATCGTCATCGGGAGGTGTAACAGGTGCGTCGGTATCCGTCGAGGGCGGAGGCTCTACTCCCTGTTCGGTAAGTTCGTCATCCGTTATCGAGAATATCCTGATTATCTCATTCATTGCGATGTTGGATATGCGCTGGTTGTCGGACTGCTGTAAAAACGCAAGCGAAGTCGCAGCGCTTACCTCCTCGCACAAGTCATCAAGGTCGAGTGAGCCGCCGTCAAGGATATTGTTTATCCCATTCGCAAGCATAAGCATCGAGGCATAGAGGGCGTCCTCGTCGCTTGAAAGCGAAACCGATGATAGCGCCGAGGAAAGTTTGCTTGCGTACAGTGAAAGGACAATGCTACTGTCGGAGGCAGAGTCCACCGCGTCTATCAAATCCACAAATGCGTCAGTGAGCGTACTGTCAGAGAGTTTGGCTACCGCGTTACCGATAGTTTCAATTACCGCGTCGCCACTTCCAAGAAATGCACGGGAAATAGATTCCGAGGAGTTGTACTCCAAAAGCATCGCTTTAATTTTTTTGACAGTATCTATTGCCGATGCCTTCATTTTAGGCTCTTCCTCGGTGCTCTCGATAGCGTCTATCAAATCTTCGATATTATCTACTATCCCATCGCGAAGCCCCTCTTCGGCAAACCTGTCAGAAGACACTCTCGTGATAAGTTGTTTAAGTTCAGCAATGCGCCAATTCTTCTCGTAACCGTCTATTATCGGGATCTCGGGCAATTCCTCGGCAACCGCGGGAACTACTATTCCGCACACGATAAACGAAAGGGCAAGAACGAGAGCCACGCAGGATGCCCAAATACGCTTGAACTTTATGGCGGAGTCGGGAATCTCGGCCATTCTACGTTCGGCGTCCTGTCGCTGAACTTCCACCATAGCGCCACTTTCGCCGACATAGGCAAGCATCGTCTGTGCCCTCTCGCCAAGTCCAAACTCATCATCTATGTATCGTGCGACACGACGACGGCTCGGGCGAATAATAAGAAACAAAACGCCACCGACCAAAAGGGCAACTCCAAGACCTATTAAAGCAGAAACAAGCGGACTCAATACTATTATCTCTCGCTTTGAGAGTATCCACAAAAGAGCAAATATGGACACCCCACAAGATGCTCCGTATATACAAGACTTGATAATTGCGAAAAACATAAGACGCCTACCAAATCTATTTAATCCGTCACTCATTAAAAATCCTTTCAAAATAATAAATAAAAATACATAATTATATTATTTTAATATTTTAACACATAAGTGAACAAAAGTCAACGGATTGCGAGCAAAAAAGCTCGTTTTATATTGTTTTTTATAAAAACAAGGCGCTCGCACCTTAAACGCGAACGCCTTTATTATTCGGTTAGTCCTGCTTTACGTGTACGTCAAGCTGGTTAAAGGGAATCTCAATACCGTTTTCGTCAAATGCTGCCTTGACCGCCTCAAGAACGTCAAAGTTCACAGTCCAGTAGTCGGCACTATTTACCCAAACACGAGCCACAATGTCGATACTGCTTGCAGAATGGGAGGACATTCTAACCATATGCTCCGGCTCTTCAAGCGTCAACTCGTGAGATGTTATTATTTCGGTGATTATCCTTTGCGCCTTATTGAAGTCCGCCGAATAGGCTATGGAGAAGGTGAAGTCCACACGGCGAATATCCTTCTCGGAATAGTTGATTATATTACCCGATGAAAGCGCACCATTGGGCAGGTATATCACCTTGTTATCAGGTGTGCGAAGTTTGGTGCATACCATATGTATGTCTTCAACCGTTCCGCTGACGCCCTGTGCCTCAATAAAGTCATCAATCTTAAAGGGGCGTGTTACCAAAATCAGAACGCCTCCTGCAACATTGGAGAGTGCGCCGTTTACCGCAAGACCGATACACACACCAAAGGACGCCACAAGAGCAGTTAGCCCGCTGGTATCAATGCCGAGATATGCAACAAGGCAAATGCCCACCGCCACCTTTAATCCAATGCGGAAAATATAGGCTATCGTACGCATTACCGTCTTGTCAAACTTGCCGCCCTCACCTCTTTTCTCAATCCTTCTCGAAAGAGAGTTGATAATCTTAAAGGTAACTATAAGAATTACCATTGCGATAACAATTTTAATACCCGTGTTAAGACACCATGATACAATAGTGTTCCAAACCGTGCCAAGCACTGCCGACCAATCTACGCTTGCTGTCGTGTCGGCGTTACCTGTTGTTTCTAACAATGTATTAAACATATTTTTTTCCTTTCGTTTTTGATTTTATTATAGCATAAATTACATCTGTTGTCAAACACCAATTCTTTACATTTGTTTCATTTTTTCATTTATCAATTCTTTTTTTCCATAATTCGCATTTTTAGGTGCTTTCTCAGGGTTGACTGCGCTACGTCAGCACTAACTCTGCCCGAAGAGATAAGGCTCACTGCACCGTAAACCAAAGAGAGCGTATAAAGCGAGAGGTCTTCTGCTTCTATACCCGTTTGCCTCGAAAGTGTTTGGCAAGCATCTATGATAGGCGTATCAAACTGCAAAAGTTCACCCGAGTGACGGGGGTTTTGCCCTATGGCAAGAAGGGCGGAATGAAAATTGCCGTTGCCTATCCAAAATCGCACCATAGAGGCGGCAAGTCCCAAAAGCCGCTCGTTGGCACTGTCCCTATAAATCTCGCAAATACTATCGCACAAAAGTAGCCAGTCCTTGCACATATAACCTATAATTTCAAGGATAAGGTCATCCTTGTCACGAAAATGTCTATATGGTGCGGCACAGGAAACCTGGGCGCATACGGCAACCCTACGCAGAGAAAAATCACCGATACCGTGCTCGCCAAGTTCACGCAGACCCGCTCTTATCAGTCGCATTCGCACGCTTCTTTCGTCCTCTTTGTCTTTAATCTTTACCCCTGACATTATCTACCTCCTAATGAATAAGTTAACACTATTAACATAGATTTTATCATATGTTTATGAAAAATGCAATAGGTTTGTTAAAAACTATTGACAAACCTGCATTAATGAGTATAATATATGTAACTTATAGGGCTATGTTAACAGTGTTAACATAGTGAATTGGAGATTTTATGTTAGACAAACTTAAAGAAGCGAGAAGAATGATAAACGAGATTGATCGAGAGATGGCAGAACTCTTTGTCAAGAGAATGCGTGCGGCAGAAATAGTAGCCGCCTACAAGGGCGAAAATGGTCTGCCGATACTCGACGAGGCGAGAGAGGAAGAACTTATCAAGGTAAACTCGACCTATATTGAGGACGAGGTATTGCTCGAATACTATGTAAGCTTTATAAAGTTAAACATGGAGATTTCTCGTCGATACCAGTCAAGACTGTTAGAGGGAATGAAGGTTGCCTACTGTGGCACTGTTGGTGCTTACGCCCATTTGGCGGCGAGAAAGCACTTCCCCCATTCGACACAGGTTGCATATCCAAGTTTTAGTGCTGCATACGAGGCGGTGGTAAACGGCGAGTGCGACGTGGCGGTGCTTCCCGTGGAAAACAGTTTTCAGGGTGACGTGGGACAGGTAACAGACCTGATGTTCTCCGGCAATCTCTATGTAAACTCTATGTTTGATATGGCTATAAGTCACGACCTGCTTGCTCCTGTGGGTGCAACGCTTGAGGATATTCGCACCGTGGTAAGCCACCCACAGGCTCTCGGACAGTGTCGGGATATAATCACCGAAAGAGGTTATGCGACGATAGAATATTCGAACACCGCTTTGGCGGCCGAATACGTAGCAAACAAGGGTGATAAAACCATCGGGGCGATAGCAAGCGAAGAAGCGAGCGAAATCTTTGGTCTTGCGGTTCTTGAAAGAAACATAAATTCCGCACGAAACAACACTACTCGCTTTGCCGTATTCTCCAGGGTTATGAATCAACACTCCTCAAAGGAAATGGGTGTATGCTCGATAATACTTTTCACGGTTAGAAACGAAGCGGGCGCGCTTGCTCGAGCGATTGAAATAATAGGTAGGCATGGATTTAATATGCGTTCGTTGCGCTCTCGCCCGATGAAGGAATTACTCTGGCAGTATTACTTCTATGTCGAGGCAGAAGGCAACATAAACACAGACGAGGGCAGGGCTATGCTCGAAGAACTCGAACTCCACTGTGACAGACTCTCGGCGGTGGGAACATTTACAAAAAGGGAGATTTGATATGACGGCAATGACGGTTAATTTAGGCGAACGCTCCTACGAAATACATATCGGTAAAAATCTTCTTAACAAGGCGGGCGAGTTATTCAATCTCGACCGACGGGCGCTTATTCTAACAGATGAAAACGTGCCAAAAGAATATTCCTTGACAGTAGCGAAATGCTGTAAAGAAGCAGAGATTTTGACGCTCGCTTCAGGCGAGGGAACAAAGAGCCTTGCCATATTTGAGCAGGTGCTCTTAAAAATGGTAGAAATGAATATGACAAGGAGCGACTGTCTTGTGGCGGTGGGTGGCGGAGTTATAGGCGACCTTGCAGGCTTTGCTGCCTCCTCTTATATGCGTGGGATAGATTTTTACAACATTCCTACTACTTTGCTTGCTCAGGTTGACTCCTCTATCGGTGGAAAGACCGCAGTAAATCTCGGTGGTGTAAAAAATATAGTCGGTGCTTTCTATCAACCTAAAGGGGTTTTGATAGACACAGAAACGCTTAAAACCCTGCCCGAAAGACACTATGCCGCAGGACTTTGCGAGGCTATAAAAATGGCTCTGTGCTTCGATAAAGAACTCTTCGAATGTTTTGAAGAAAAAGATTACTGCTATATTAAAGAAAATATTGAGTTTTATATCACTAAAGCGCTTGATATAAAAAGAAAGGTCGTAGAGTCGGACGAGCGAGAAAAGGGACTACGCAAGGCTCTAAACTTCGGGCATACATTAGGTCACGGAATAGAGTCGGCAGAGACGCTCGGCGAACTCTATCACGGAGAGTGCGTTTCTCTCGGTATGCTACCCTTCTGTTCGGACGAGGTGAAAGAAAGACTCGTTTCGATATTAACTAAGGTTGGTCTTCCAACACAGTATAAAGGGGATTTACGCAAGGTTATAGAATTTGCTACCCACGATAAGAAGAATACAGTTGGCGGTTGCGATGCAGTCTTTGTCGAGCGGGTGGGTGAGTGCTTTTTCCGTATGGTGAGCATAGAGGATTTAGAAGAACTCGCAAAGAGAGCCTATTTATCATAACAATAGTTTACATTATATTAAAACATCGGGGGGCGTGTCAAATTTGCCCCACAGGAGAAGATATGAAAAATTCTTTTGGTAACCAGATTTGTGTCACACTTTTTGGCGAGAGTCACGGCGAATATATCGGAGCGACACTTGACGGGGTGGCTGCAGGAATTAAAATTGACGAGGAAAACATCAAACTAAGGCTCGGTCAAAGAAGACCGCAGGGCTATATATCTACGTCAAGAGTAGAGGCGGACGAATATATATTTGCCAGCGGTGCATACAGAGGTTACACCACAGGCTCGCCTCTTACAATTATCATAAAAAACGAGTGTGCTAACAGTTCTGACTACTCGGAATTTGTTACACGCCCTCGCCCCTCGCACGCAGATTATGTGGCAGGGGTAAAATATAACGGATACCAAGACCCAAGAGGTGGGGGACACTTCTCCGGCAGAATTACCGCACCGCTTGTGGCTGTGGGCGCTATTTTAGAGTCGGCGCTTCGGGACAAGGGCATCTATATTGGCACGCATATTTCAAGAATTCAGGAGATCGAGGACTCTCATTTTTCGGATTTTTTAGAAGATATAAAAGCGCTTAACTTGACACAGTTCCCCACATTAAATGAGGAAGTGGGCAAGAGAATGATAGAGAGAATCACCCACGCAAGAGATAACTCGGACAGTGTTGGCGGTGTTCTTGAAACTGCAGTTGTCGGTATGCCTGTCGGTGTCGGCGAGCCTTGGTTTGACTCGGTGGAGTCTATGCTATCACACGTGCTTTTCTCTATCCCGGGAATTAAAGGTGTGGAATTTGGCCTTGGCTTTGGCTTTGCCGACTGCTACGGCTCACAGGCTAACGACCCCTTCCTATTTGATGGCGAAAGAGTTATCACAAAAACTAATAATAACGGTGGAATAAACGGCGGTATTACAAACGGTATGCCTATCATTTTTCGTTGTGCAGTTAGACCAACTCCTTCTATTTACAGAGAACAGAAAACCGTGAATTTAGAGTCGGGCGAAAACACTACTCTTCAAATTAAGGGCAGGCACGACCCTGCTATTATACACAGAATTCGTGCAGTTGTCGATGCAGTTACTGCTATTACTCTTGCCGATCTGCTTGTAACGAAATACGGTACAGACTTCCTTTTGGGAGGGGAGAAATGAAATACGGTTGTATAGGCGAAAAACTTTCGCACAGTTTTTCTCGTGAAATCCACTCTCTGCTTGCCGATTATCCTTATGAGTTATACGAGGTGGCGAGAGAGGATCTTGACACCTTTATCAAGGTTGCCGACTTTACCGCAATAAATGTTACAATTCCATATAAGGAAATGGTTTTATGCCACCTTGATGAAATCGACGAACACGCAAAACTTATCGGTGCTGTAAACACCGTAGTAAAAAGAAACGGCAAACTGTACGGCTATAACACCGACTTTTTCGGTATGTCAAAACTTCTTGAACACGCGGGGATTTGTCCGAGGGGCAAAAAGGCTCTAATTCTCGGCTCGGGTGGTACGGCAAAAACCGCCAGAGCAGTGCTTGAATACCTCGGTGCAAGAATGATAATAACCGTAGGCAGACGGGCAAAGGATGGCGTTATTGACTATGAAACGGCCCTTAACATTCATACAGATGCCGAGATAATAATAAACACAACACCTGTGGGAATGTACCCTACTGTTGATGCCTGCCCTATTGATATAGGTAGGTTTAATTCGCTTGAGGGCGTAATTGACGCTATATATAATCCACTGAGGACGAGGCTTATTTTAGATGCGAAAAAGCGAGGAATAGCCGCCGAGGGCGGACTCTATATGTTAGTAGCACAGGCAGTGCGTGCGAGCGAAATATTCCTTGGCACTACATATCCCGAAGACACGGTGGAAAAGGTTTATCAAAAAATTCTAAGAGAGAAAGAAAACATCGTGCTTATAGGTATGCCTGCTTCGGGTAAAAGTACGGTGGGCGGTATAATATCAAAGAGGCTATCAAGAGAACTGCTTGACACAGACGAACTTATAAAAGTGGAGTGCGGTTGCGAAATACAGGAAATTTTCGAGAGATTCTCGGAGGAGCATTTTCGAAATATAGAGAGTAGAATTGTAAATAATTGTTCACTATTTAATAACAAAATTCTCGCCACGGGTGGGGGTGTCGTGCTAAATCGCAGTAATATTGACCACCTAAGCCAAAACGGCAAAATATACTTTATCGACCGTCCCTTACATCTGCTTATTCCAACCGAGGATAGACCTCTTGCAAGCACAAAAGACGCAATAGAAAAGAGGTTTATTGAAAGATATGAACTATATCTATCCCTATGCGACAAACGTATTGTTGCAGACAAGGGCGCGACAGCGGTAGCAGAAGAAATTATCAGCGACTTTTATAACTAAAGAGGAAAAACAATGAAAATTTATGTAATTAACGGCCCTAACCTAAATATGCTCGGAATAAGAGAGCCTGATATTTACGGCTCTACCACGCTTGCCGACGTGGAATGTTCGATTGTTAAGCATTGTGAAAATATAGGCGTGGAGGTGGAGTGCTTCCAATCCAACCACGAGGGCGTTTTAGTAGATATAATTCAGGACGCATTTTACAAAAAGGTAGATGGGATAGTTATTAATCCTGCCGCCTACACGCATACAAGCGTTGCTATTCTTGACGCATTAAAGGCTACTGCCCTGCCCTATGTAGAAATTCATATCTCTAACCCTATCGAGAGAGAGTCTTTCCGCCACCTGAGTTATATTAGGGACAACGCGGTTTCCACCGTTTGCGGAAAGGGTGTAGGCGGATACATTGAGGCTACCAATATTTTAGTTGAGTATTTACGAGGAAAGAATTGATGCGAGCAGTTATTACCCCATCACGAGCAAAAGGAATAGTTAAAGCACCGCCGTCCAAATCTATGGCACACAGACTGCTTATTTGTGCTATGCTATCCGAGGGTGAGAGTATTATTCGCGGTATTTCTAACTGCGACGATGTAAGTGCTACTATTGATTGTATGAGGGCTTTCGGTGCGACGGTTATCGAGCAGAGCCAAAATGTAAGAGTAGTTGGAATAAATGCAAACAAGGCATCTATTCGCTCCTCTCTTGCGTGCAGGGAGAGTGGAAGCACTTTGCGTTTCCTTATTCCAATAGCACTTCTGTCACAAAAATGCGTGAATTTCCGTGGCTCAAAGTCCTTGATGTCAAGACCTATGGACGTCTATACAAAACTTGCAGAACAAAGGGGCTTTGGCTTCCTTTGTGATGGCGAGAGCATCACGGTTAAAGGCCCTATTAACGCAGGAGAATTCTCGGTTGTCGGAAATGTTTCAAGCCAGTTTATAAGCGGACTATTGTTTGCTCTCCCCCTTTTACGCAAGGACAGCAAAATACACATCACACCACCCATCGAGTCAAGACCTTACATTGATATGACGATACAGGCTCTTGCCAGCTTTGGCGTGAATGTCTTTTGGGAGGATGAGCATACGCTCTTTATCCCCGGTGGTCAAAAGTACACGCCCACAGATATCGAGGTCGAGGGCGACTACTCCGGTGCCGCTTTTATTGAGGCTTTAAGCCTTTTTGGCTGTGATGTCAAACTGTCAGGACTGTATGAAAACAGTTTACAAGGCGACATGGCATATCGGAGTTTTTTCCCACAACTTGAACTCGGTGCATCTACAATACACATAGGTGATTGCCCCGACCTTGGCCCTATTCTTTTTGCGGTTGCTGCGGCGAAAAACGGCGGTATTTTTAGCGGAACAAAACGCCTTAAAATAAAAGAAAGCGACAGGGCGGCGGCTATGGCAGAGGAATTAACCAAGTTTGGCACTTCTGTCACCGTATATGAGGACAAGGTGGTAGTCTATCCCGCCGACTTCCACGCTCCAACCGAACCGCTTTACGGACATAACGACCACAGAATTGTTATGGCGCTTTCGGTGCTTTTGACTATCACGGGCGGAGAAATTTTGGGCGCTGAGGCAATAGCGAAAAGTTATCCCGAATTTTTCGACCATTTACGCTCGCTGGGGATAGGAGTGACAGAATATTATGATAACTAAGAAAACAAGATTTCTTATAGTCGGTCTTGGTATAATAGGTGGCGGATATGCCGCCGCACTAACCAATGCGGGCTATAAGGTCAGATGTATCACAAAGGAACAAAAGGATATAGATTATGCCCTGAACAAGGGAATTATTGAAAAGGGTTTTACCACTGTTAGCCCTGAGGAAATAGAGCGGGCGGACATAATAGTTTTTGCCCTCTACCCAGAGGTGTTTATAGAATGGATAGAGAAATACGGCTACTTAATTAAGCCCGACACTCTCATTACCGACGTGTGCGGTGTGAAAAGCAGTCTGGTAGAAAAGGTGCAGGCAATTCTGCCGAAAAATGTAGAATTTATTTCGGCTCATCCTATGGCAGGCCGTGAAGGGAGCGGCGTAGAAAACAGCGATGCCACCGTTTTTCGTGGGGCAAACTATATAGTAGTACCTACCGAGAAAAACACAAAAGAAGCAATTGAGGTATGCTCGGAACTCGGAAGAATACTCGGTTTTGGGAGGGTTAGTATTCTCTCGGCAAAAGAGCACGACGAGATGATTGCATTTTTATCGCAATTGACACACGTTATTGCCGTTTCGCTTATGAATTGCAACGAAAAGGAAGGGCTGGAGGCCTATACCGGCGACTCCTTCCGTGACCTAACGAGAATTGCAAAAATTAACGATGCTATGTGGAGCAAACTGTTTCTTCTTAACAAGACTGCACTTGTGCAGCAAATGGATAGTTTCATTAAAGAAATGGAGAGATTTCGAACCGCACTGATAGAGGGGGACGAGTTCACTATGCGAGAAAAAATGCGGCACTCCACGAAAGAAAGAACCAAGTTTGACAAACCATCAAAGGTGTAACAACTAAACAAATGCAAAATGGTACTTTTTTCATCATTTTCGCCCATTTTCCATCTATCACTATAACAAAACAATGAAAGTGCAAAATCAAGGAACACGCACGGAAAGGATAAACAATGAACAAAAATATGGAATTTTACCGAAAACTGCCCATACCGATGGAGATTAAAGAACAGTTCCCCGTATCGGCAGAATCGGCAAGGATAAGAGAAAAGCAACTTGCAGAAATGGCGGATATTTTCGAGGGTAGGTCTAATCGTCTATTGCTCGTTATAGGTCCTTGCTCGGCAGACAGTGAAAAGCCCGTGCTCGACTATATTTCAAGGCTACGCAGGATACAGGACAAGGTTAGGGACAAGATTATGATAGTCCCAAGAATTTACACCAACAAACCGAGGACAACGGGCGAGGGCTACAAGGGTATGCTACACCAACCCGACCCTAATGCCGCCCCCGACCTGCTTCACGGAATAGTAGCAATACGCAGTCTGCATATCAAAGCCTTAGAGGAATATGGTTTCTCTTGCGCTGATGAGATGCTATATCCCGAAAACTATCGTTATCTTTCCGACGTGATTGGATACGTTGCTATCGGCGCCCGTTCCTCAGAAAACCAACAGCATCGCCTGACGGCAAGCGGAATAGACGTTCCCGTAGGTATGAAAAACCCCACCGGCGGAGATATTTCGGTAATGATGAATGCAATTAAGGCGGCACAAAGCGGCCACGTATTCCTCTACCGCGGTTGGGAGGTCCGTAGTCACGGAAACCCACTTTGCCACGCTATACTCCGTGGATACGTGGATAAGCATGGCAAATCGCACCCCAACTACCACTTTGAGGACTTATATTCTCTCTACGAGGTCTATGCCCAGAGTGGACTCAAAAATCCTGCGGTTATCGTCGATACCAACCACGCAAACTCGGGCAAGAAATACCTCGAGCAGATAAGAATAGCAAAAGAGGTTTTGCACAGTTGCCGCTACTGTCCCGAAGTAAGAGGATTGGTAAAAGGTCTGATGATAGAGAGTTACATCGAGGACGGATCACAAAAAATTTCCGACTGTGAGGTTTATGGAAAATCTATCACCGACCCCTGCCTTGGCTGGGAAAAGACAGAAAGACTTATTTTCGAACTTGCGGACTCGCTTTGAATAATTCATAAATGCATCGCTATGTCAGGCGATGCATTTTTCTTTTGGGGCTTGTTGATTTAGTGATATGTTTTTTATATACAAACTTTTTAACGAATTGTAAAAAGAAGCATTAAAGCGAGTTTAAGGTTGACAAATGTCAAAATATATGATAGCATAATGTGTGTATTATTTTGTAAAAAATTTTAAGGAGATATATATGAAGAACATTTTTAAGAAGATACTTTCACTTCTTCTCTGTGTTTTGATGTTGTCCTTGGTTATTCTTGGCGCTGTGTCCTGTGCCACTCCTAACACTCCTACCTGCACCCACCGTGATGCAGACGACAATAATATCTGTGATGAGTGTGGCGATCCTTTTAGCGATGGTGTGGACAAAAAGCCGAGCGGCGAAAACCAAGACCCTCAAAAAAGCACATACACCGTATCTATTAAGTCCTATGGTGGACTCGCTCTTGACGGTGTGAGACTCTATATTCACGAGGAGAATGACATTAACTCTCCCACTATCGCACGTGCAACCACCGACAAAAACGGTATTGCTACCCTTGAACTTCCCGCCTCGGATAATTACTACATCGAACTTGAAAATTATCCTCTTGGCTATGTTGCAAGCGACCTTTACAAGATGGATACCACAGGCAAGTCCATAATGCTTATGTCGAAGCCCATAGATCCCGATGAAGAGGAAATCTGGGATGTTAAAAAGTACGAACTCGGTGACGTTATCCACGATTTCACCATTACCGACCTTAACGGTGTCGAGCATACTGTATCAGATGTACTTAAGGAAAAGAGCCTGTTGGTACTCAACTTCTGGTATGCAGGCTGTACCAACTGTGATGCAGAATTCCCCTACCTCTCCTCCGCTTATGACAAATATTCGAGCAAGATGGAACTCTTCGCTATCAACGACTATGCAGGAGAAACCATAAACGACGCACTTAACCATATAATTCAGGATAAAGACGGCAATATTATCGAGCCTAACTTCCCCAAGTTCTTCCTCGACGTAGCCTCCGACCCCGACCTGTTCTTGCTTGACAAGTTTGGCAGTACAGGTTATCCCACTACCGTAATGATAGACAGATACGGCGTTATCTGTATGATTGAGATAGGCGGTATTCCCAGCGAGAAGCCTTTCGTTAAGGCTTTCGAGCATTTCACCTCCGACAACTACGAGCAGAGAATTATAGAGAGCATTGATGACCTCAATCCCCCCATTATTCCCAATGTGGATATGCCCTCCTCCGAGGAAATGTCCGAGGTGCTTGACGGCGGTCTGCTTGACGTCACCTATTCTGCCGACGACAGCGACGAGTACGCTTGGCCCTTTGTTATCACTACAAAGGACGGTGTATCCTGCGTTAAACCCTCAAACTTTGACCAGGACGGCTCCTATGCTGCTCTGCTGTGCAAGGTATATCTTAAAGCAGGCGAGGCTCTTGTATTCGACTACCTCTCCTCTACCGAAAAGACGGATATATTTGTCGTAACGGTTGACGGCAAGGATATATACACTATTACCGGTGTTGACTCTGACGGCGAGTGGGACACTTGTTGCACCTGGGTTGCCGAAACCGACGGATATTATGATGTAAACTTTGTATACGCAAAGGACCTGGCTGGTTATGAAGGCGACGATGCTGTATATATCAAGGATCTTCGCATTATCAGCGAGGAAGACGTCCCTGTCAAGACTTACATCTTCCGCTTTGCAGCGGTTTCAAATAACGGTCAGTACACCTATGCAGACATTTATTACAACGAAAATGACGGCTATTACCACGTAGGCAGCGAAAACGGTCCGTTGCTCCTCGTTGATATGCTTGGCAATTACACCCAGTTTGAGATGCTTCAAGCAAATCGCAAGACTATGTTTGAGCGTCTTTACGGTATCACTAACAAAGATGACAATGATATGCCTATCTTTATGGTTGGTGGCAAAAATGTCTTCGCAAGTCTTGAAAACTACGGCACTTATTCGGTACATTCCGACATCAGCGGTTGTATCCCTGTAACCAAAGAACTTAAGGATATGCTCGTAGCATACGCCGATATGTTCAGAAACGAGGTTGGAAAGCCCGCAAACGATAATCTCTGGTTGCAGTTGTGCTGCTATTACAGCGCATACGGCCCTGACGTAAAGCAACTTGAAGACCCTATTAAAGGTCTTGCGCCCTTCTCCCCCTTCATCGCAGTCGAGGGCGAGGAAAACGTTATCACCTACAATAAGATAATCGTTCCAAGAGGACTTCTTTACAAATTTGTTCCTACCATAAGCGGTGTTTACAGAGTTACAAGCAGAGCAAATAGTTTGACCGGTATTGTTGGTTGGATATTCGCTGCAAACACAGATAACCCTCACACCGAATGGGCAGAGGAGGGTGGCAGATCTAACCCGATCTTCCATCTTACCACAAACGAAATTCACTACGAAAGATATAGCCCAGAACTTCTCATTATTGACCACTATGTAGTAGAGTGTCCCGAATGTGGAACGAGCGTCACTGTGGCAGAAAATGCTACAAGTGCAACCTGTACAAACAGTAATTGTGGGGCGACTATTACGGATATGTCCGGTATTACCCCAATATACAGCATCGACCGCAGGAACATATCCATGACCGCTTATCTTGAGGCGGGCAAGAGTTATTATATCTCGCTTGCCTACCACACCGTAGAGGAACTTGGCACCTTCAGTTTCGACCTTGACTATGTTGGAGAGAGTTTTGATAGATTTATCAGCACCTCACCCGGTTCTCACACTGTGGAACTGTTGCCTGACGGCTCTTTCGGTAACATTATCCATGGAGGAGTTGACGCTCAACTCTGCCACCTCGATAACTGTGCCGAATGTGAATATGCAGCAACAACACTTGGCGACCCTGTCGGTACAAAGTATTATCACCATATCAAGAGCAAGGGCTCACTTGTTGGCGAGGGCTACTACGGCGGCAGTCTTGCACTGCAAAAAAGACTTCCCTTTGTCGGCTTCGCGTCGCTGTCCTACAAGGCTATCGCAGACACCTACAACGGCACGGAGGTTGTTGGTGACTCCACCTATTACTACACTGTTATGCTCGAAGAAGATGGCACCGGTAATATAAGCATTACCACCGCCATAGGAGAGAGTATTATCGATCTTCAGATCACCTCTTACACCTTTGAGGGCGAAAACATTGTTGCAACTTACAAGAATTATGCAGGCTCGCAAGAGGTCGTTTCAGGTGAGTTGACTCTTTCTGTTAGCGAGGGTAAACTCGGCTCGCTTATCTATGCTGACTTCTATATGCCTACAAGCATCTTCACCGATAGCGGACTCAACGCTCTTGTTGACTTTAAGACCCACAACCAGGAAAACGAACTTGTTTACCTATTTGGCGAATATAGAGAAATAATACGCAACTACGTTGAAAACAAGATGCTTAACGAGGCAGACTATCCCGAAAGACAGGGTTGTATCCCCGTTAGCGAGGAACTTGCAACCATACTTCAGTACGTTATGGATACATCAGTGTTTGAGGACGTTTATCAGTCCTGGTTGAAGTTGTGCTATTACTATGATTCTCTCGGACAATAAGGAGGAATTATGAAAAAACTTTTAGCACTTATACTGTGCTTTGCAATGCTTTTGTCCTTTGCGGCAATTTTGACTTCCTGTGGCACCCCCGAAACTCCTGAAAATCCTGACGAGGGCAATCCTCCTGACAACGGAGGTGGCGAAAACGGTGGTAACGAGGGAAACCAAACCACAAAAGTCACCTATACCGTTAAGTTTGTTGACGAGGACGGAGCGGCTATTAAGGGACTTACAGTGAGATTCGTGCGCGACAATGTGGCAAGCGAGGATATCGTAACCGATAACAAGGGCGAGGCAAAAATCGACCTTGAGGAATCCCGTAACGTGCGTGTTGAACTTGTTTCCTTCGACGGTTGGGTTGAGCCTGCGGCAAGAAAACTCACCTTTGGCAGAATGTACGACCTGGAGGTTGAACTCGAGGAGGACACAAGTTTCACTCTGACTGCTACCGTAGTTGACGAAAACGGTGACGCCATCGTGGGTGCTACTGTGCAACTCTGCGTCGGCTCGGTATGTCTGCAAGCAGCAGAAACCAACGAGGACGGCGAGATTTTCGGCACTTTCAGTACAGAGGGCAAGATTAAAGTAAAGGTTATTAGCCTTCCCGACGGCTACGTTATGCCAGAGACTAACGATGACGAGGGTTATCACTTCTACTTCACCGAAGGTGAAACCGATATCGAAATCACGATAGTAAAACAGTAAAAATATGCAACACGAGGCTGAGTCATTAAGAATTCAGATGTACCAAGGGGTTTTGGGACTTTTGGGGCAAAAAAATCTGAATTCTTAGTGTGAAGCGCCTTTGGGGCTCGCTTGATTTAGAGCAGAAATCGTCGGCTGACGAGCGATAGCCGTACAATGTACGGCGAGCGAGGAAACGGCGATAGAATAAAAACACCATAAAATGAAGAAAACCGGTGGTTTTCAACCTTAATTTTCTTCAAATTTGTAAAAAACACAACCGAGGTGCTGCGTAATACAACACCTCGGTATTTTTATTCGGTTATGCCTAAATGAAGCAGCCCCTTCTATTAAGTTGTTATTCAAAAGCAGTATCCATAGAGATTGCCCACTCGACAATTTCTATAAGTTCGTCATAATGGACGTCTGCCATAACCTTTTCAATAATTTCGCCCTCGGAGTTGAGGACTATTGTAATCGGATATGTACCCGTGCCTCCAAGAAGCGAATAATACTTATCATCGGTGGCAGTGCCCTCATCCTTGACAAATACGATGTCACTGTCAACATAGTTGAAATTAGCAAGGTCATCGATAATTCCCTCGTAAAGCGCCTCGTTGTCAAGTCCGGGGGAGGCAAGGTAGCCGGGAGCATTGGCAAAGGCGTCCTCGGTATGTACCGCAACAACCGTAACATAGTCACGGTAATCGGTGGCGACACGGTCAAAATACGGAAGTTCTACCTTGCAACCTGCACACCACTCGCCCCAGAAGTTGATTATCGTAATCTTGCCGGGGTTCTTGGCAGGGTTGAAGTTCTCGCCTGTGAAACCGTTTTCGTCAAAGACAGGCAGGTTCATACCGTAGCACTTATCGCCTATCCCGTTGCCCATATCCTCGGTTATCTCGTCACCTGCGGGGGGATTTGGAGAAGGAGTGTTATCAATAAAGTTGAAATAAATAAGCGTTGCGGCAAGGGCGAGAGTCATTATAACTCCTACAACAATTTTTAGCACCTTGTTTCGCTTGTTTATTCTCTCGGTTTTCTCGTTATGTAATTCCTCAAGCACCAAACGCTCCTCGGCGGGTGTATCGTCGGTAAGCCCCTCGATTTCGTTAGGAGGAAGAATTATAGACGAGCCTTTCCAACTTATCGCCTTGGTGGGGCAAACAGATGCACATTCGCCACAAGAGATGCACTCGTGGTCTGCTACGTGGTGAATATCCATTTTACAAACGGTAATGCACTTGCCACAGTCGATACATTTATCTCTGTCAAGGCGAATGCCAAAGATAGAGAAACGGTTGAACAAACCGTATATCGCACCAAGTGGGCAAAGGAAACGGCAGAAGAAACGGAAAATGAAAATCGAACCAAGAATGATAGACACCATAAGTGCGAATTTCCAAGTGAACA
The DNA here is from genome assembly GCA_045605175.1 of Eubacteriales bacterium. GTDB lineage: Bacteria > Bacillota > Clostridia > Oscillospirales > CAG-272 > UBA1740. Next base: position 66,429 of record JAZUPL010000010.1, read on the forward strand.
ATGGTCCAAGTCGGGCAAGTTCACCCTCGTTTACCGCATTTGAGAGCAGTCCCATAGCGCCCTCAAGCGTACCTGCGGGACAGATATACTTACAAAAGGCGGGCAAGGGAACATTTCTTATAGCATAGAGAATAGGAACAATAACTACGAAAAAGACAAGCAACACGTATTTTATGTAGGAGAGTATGCGAGTTACTTTGCCTTTTTTCACTTTCGGTGTCTTTATCTTGTAGAGCAGTTCCTGAATAAATCCAAAGGGACAGAGCCACCCACAGATAAATCTACCAAACAAAATTCCGTAGAGCATCAATGTTCCAATCATATAGAACAATGTGCTCTTGTTAGAGGAGTAAAGTGCGTTTTGAAGCGAGCCAAGAGGACAGGCTCCCGAAGCGCCCGGACAGGAGTAACAATTTAAGCCTGGGGTGCAGATGTTCTTTACCGGCCCTTTGTAAATAACACCGTTAAAGAAACCTTTTATATTTGCGTTAAAGAGCAACGCACAGTAGAGTTGAATCCATTTTCTGCGAGAGGGGATCAGGCTCTTTAATTTCTCTAAAAACCTTTTCATAAAATCACCCCAATCCTATGCATTCGGTGCATATCTTAATTGCCTTGGCAAGCACATCGGCCATTCCGCCTCCGAAAACGCCTATGAATATAAGTATCAGGGCGGCGGCAGTAACACCGATGCGGGTATAAAGGGTAATCTGCTTTTCCTTTTTATTCAGGAAATCGAAGAAAATAGAATCCTCCGTAGTCTCGCCGTCGGAATATTCGACGCCCTTGTCTTTCATCTCTACCATTGCCGCTTTTGCAAGCACAAGTTCACGGTCAAGCGAACGGGACTCAATAAATATTCGTGCAACGTTAAGAGCAAAAGGCAAACAGAAAGCAGCGAGAAGTATGTAGGTCAGGGAAACAACAGATGCGTTGTAGTCACCGGTAAAGTTTGCGGGAATAAAGGAATAGACCGCCGAAAAAACAAACGCAACAAAGTACAGAGCCATATTAGTATAGAAAAGAATTCGACGCATACCCTTCTCACGAGATATGCCCAAAGAGTATTTCCCGTCAATTTCCGTAAAATTCAAACGCGACTCGACCGTCAAAACCATAGCCGACTTTTCGCGAAAGCCCTTTGCACTTTGCTTCTCTTGTGCAAGGACAATATGAAGAACAGCACCGCCTACAACCGCAAAAATCGTAACAAACACGGGTATGGCGATATATGAAAAGGTGGAAGAAATACTCTCGTAGGTGTAAGGATTACGGTCCGAGGAGAAATAAATCCAGCAGGCTCCCACTATAAAGCACACAGCCGTTATAGCAAGAAGCACAGATAAAACTATGCGATATATGGACAATATACGCACTTTTATATCTTCAGTCATATAAACCCCTTTCGGTTAAAAACATATCAAATTAAGGTTTCACGCATTGCAATTGGTCTATCAAAAAAGAGCGAAAAAGGTAGTCAAATGCATTAACCAATATGTTATTATATCATAATACACCAAGGCTGTCAATAGGATTTCTTCCTATTTAATTAATATAGGCAAATCTGTTATCTTGCATTTTTTTGCAAGTTTATTATGCTCGCCATTCTTTTAGTTCACAAAAAATTTACAAATTAATTTTGCACATTTTTCTTCAAAAGATTGATATTCATATTTTTGTGCTATTTGGTGTACAACCTACACATTTTTCGATATTATATTTATTTATTTTGTTTAATATTGTATAAATATTTGTATTTATTAAAAACATCTTGAAAATGCACGTGCAATATGGTAAAATATAAATTGTGCATTTATGCGTGCATAAAATATTTATTATATATGCGTATAAAAAATGTAAATAAAAGAAAGGCAAAAATCCAAAGATGAACAAGAAAACCTTAACCAAATTCACATCAAGCCTGCTTGTTGTTTTGTTGGCGGTGGTTATGATCTTCTCGGTTTCGGCAGATGCTCTTAACAGTTTTGCATACTCAGAAGCCGGTTACATAAAGCAGATCACCGGTGTTGACCCCAACTACAAGCAGTATCTTAACAACGCAGTTATGCATGAACTGCCGAGTAAGATTGGCGATGACGAGGAAATTTCGGTAATCGTTATGCTTGAGGATCCCGCCCTGCTTGACACCTTCGATGTTTCAGGCGGCAAGACGATGCTCGAATACTATGCTTCTGATGAGGCTAACGAACTTCGAGAGAAGATCCTCGACGAAAAGACGAAAGTAACTCTCGCTCTTGACGAAAAGGAGGTTGTATATAGCCTCGGCGCTATGTACGACACCGTACTTTCCGGCTTTGAAGTTGTGCTTAAAGCAAAATACTTCGACGAGTTGTGCGACGTACTTCCCAAGGGCGCTCTTCCTATCATAAGCGAAGAATTTATGAAAGCAGATACAACCGCCGCCGACGGCGAGGTTGTAAACATGGTTGACGTTTACGAAACCGGTATCTTCAACAGTTCCAGTTTCAAGTATGACGGAAGTGGCATGGTCGTTGCAGTCCTTGACACAGGTCTTGACTACACCCATACTGCGTTCTCCCCCTCTAACTTCACCAGCACTAATCTCGGTCTTACCAAGGCAGAGGTTGCTGCTGTGCTTGCTAACACCAACGCTGCTGAATTTATAAAGGGACTCGTTGCAGACGACGTATATATCAACGACAAGGTTCCTTTTGCGTTTGACTATGCCGACGTGGACTCCGACGTTTATAATGTACATAACAACCACGGTACTCACGTTTCCGGTATCATCTTGGGAAAAGACGATGTTATTACGGGTGTTGCCCCCAACGCACAGTTGGTTTCCATGAAGATATTCTCGGATATAAAGGACAGCGCGTACACCTCTTGGATTCTCAACGGTCTTGAGGACTGCGTGCTTCTCGGCGTTGACGTAATCAATATGTCGCTCGGTACCGCTTGTGGCTTTAGCCGTGAAAGAGATGTGGAACTTGTAAGCGGAGTATATGAAAAAATTCGTGAGAAGGGTATTTCTCTCGTTGTTGCTGCATCGAACAGTTACAGTTCTGCACAAGGCTCCGAGAAGAACGGTAACCTTCCCTTGACAAGCAACCCCGACGTTGGTACAGTAGGCTCGCCTTCCACCTATGAGGGAGCCCTTTCGGTTGCATCCATCAACGGTACCAAGACTCCTTACATCAACTATGCCGGCAAAGTTGTTTACTTTGAGGAGGCATCCGACAGTGCAAGCGAGGAAAAGCACTTCGTTGAGGAGATTCTCCCCGAGGGCGTTGATGAGATGACCTTCAACTACGTGGTTATCCCCGGTGCAGGCCGCCCTGCCGACTATATGAACATTGACGTCACCGACAAGGTTGTTTTGGTACGTAGAGGTGCTACCACCTTCGAGGAGAAGGCTAACGCCGCCCTTGAAGCAGGCGCTATCGGTATCATCATCTACAACAACACCTCCGGTGATATTAAGATGAACGTTGGTATCACTACTATACCCGTCTGCTCTATCAGCCAGGACGACGGTGAGAAGATGGCAGAAAGCGGAAGCGGTAGTTTCACCGTTGGACGTAGCCAAAGCGCAGGTCCCTTCATGTCCGGGTTCTCCTCTTGGGGCCCTACTCCTGACCTGAAGATTAAGCCTGAGATTACCGCACACGGCGGTAACATCCTCTCGGCAGTTACAGGTGGTGAATACGACAGACTCTCCGGTACCTCGATGGCTTGCCCGAACATGGCAGGTGTGGTTGCCCTTTTGCGTCAGTACATACTTGAATGCTACCCCAACCAGGAACAGCTCAAATATGAAAACGGCGAGTACAACTACTACGAGGTAAATGCAGTTATCAACCGTCTGCTTATGTCCACCGCAACTGCGGCAATAAATAAAAACGGTCTTCCCTACTCTGTAAGAAAGCAGGGCTCCGGTCTTGCTAACCTTAACAATGCGGCTAACACCCCCGCATACATTCTCACCTACGAAAACGGTGTAGCAATGAACAAGACCAAACTCGAACTTGGCGACGATGCTAACAAGAGCGGTGTTTATACTCTTAACTTCTCTGTTTACAACTTTGGTTCTACCTCACTTTCTTATGATATATCAGCAATAGTTATGACCGAGGGTGTCAGCGACACCTTGACACACAAGGGCGATACGGTTGTTACTCAAGAGGGCTACATTCTCGAGGGTGCAAGCGTTGTTGCAAAGGGAAGCACTGTTAGCGGAAATACCGTTACCGTGGCTGCCGGCGCTACAGCAGACGTTACCGTAACCATCACCCTCTCGGATTCGGATAAAAAGTACATGGATGAGTCCTTTGAGAACGGTATGTACGTTGAGGGCTTCGTGCAACTCACAGCAAAGAGCGGAACTGACGTAAACCTCAGTGTTCCCTATCTTGCATTCTACGGCGACTGG
>JAZUPL010000011.1:0-2609 GCA_045605175.1 Eubacteriales bacterium
AGTCCCCACTTCGTAAGAGGTGTGGATTTTGCTATATGTAGAGCCGAGGCGAGATATACAAGCCTTGCTCAGGCGGTCTCGCCTGCGGGCTCGGTCACGCTCGGGGTCTGTCAGCCATTTAGGCTGTCATTCAATACCCTCGCGCCGCTTCGCTACCCCGAGAGAGCAAAGGAACTCTTCGCAAAGGCAGAGGCTACCGCAAAGGCTAAGTACGAAAGACTTAAGAAGCTCGTTGATTTCTACAACGTATAATTTGATATTGTAATAGTTAGATATTACAACAATTAAATATAAGTAAGAAACTAAAACAGTCCCCACCACGCAAGTGGTGGGGATTTTGCTATATGTAGAGCCGAGGCGAGATATACAAGACTTGCTCAGGCGGTCTTCTTCTGATGTAGCAAGGTCCCAACAACAGGGCTCCCTCCGGGAGGGGGCTCCCGACGTAGTCGGGTGGGGGAGAATGCGAGCAGCAAATTTACGATATGACAAGGATAAAGAAAATTAGTCATATAACTTTAACAGATGCTTTCTTGGAAAAGCCGACCTTAATATCAACTACACGAACTCTCCTTCCGTCACGGCTATGCCGTGCCACCTCACTCTCGGATGGAGGCATATAATCGGAGTCGATTTGATTCGCTGGTCGAACACTAATTACCACGTTTGCTCGACTCTATCCCTGCCCTATACACCAAAGTGTTACATATATTCATTTTTGGGGCAAAATTATTGACATCGGGAAAATTCTATGATAGAATAATAGCAAGAGAAATAACATATATTATTCTCAAAATTACCTATGGAGGTTTATATGGCATTTGGTTTTATTTTTGCGGTTTTGTTCATTGTTGCTATTATAATAGGTGCTGTTCTTATCTATTTCGGTAGCAAAAAGGGTGGCAATTCGGTTGTTCGTATTATCGGTATCGTAGTGACTGCTGTCGCACTTCTCGGTATTGCCACGGTCCCCTCGTCCTTCCACACTGTTGAGGCAGGCGAGATAGCCGTTGTCAAGCATCTCGGCGAGGCGACAAAGGTTCGCACCGCAGGTACATATTTTGACTTCTGGATTACCGAAAGTTACGAGTATTATGACGCAAAGGTGCAGAACATGGAGATTTCTGCGCAGGCATACTCCAAGGACGCGCAAACAATGTCTATCGCTATGACGGTACAGTACAAGATAGACGAAAGCAAGGCTATAAATATCGCAAACCAGTATGGCTCGGTTAGTCTGCTTGCAAATCGTATCGAGAGCATAGCCACCGAAAAGGCAAAGGCAACCCTCTCCTCCTACTCGGCTATGCAGATTATAGAAACCCGTTCCTCGATTTCGCCCCTCGTTGAGTCCACGATAAAGAGCGCTGTTGACGAGGAATACTGCGTTGATATCGTGGCAGTAGTGCTTACCAACATCGACTTCTCCGACGCCTTTGAAAAGACGGTAGAGGACAAGATGATAGCCGAGCAACAGAAGCTCAAGGCAGAATACGAGAAAGAAACCGCCATAGTCAATGCGGAGAAGGAACTTGAGGTTGCCAAACTTGACGCCCAGGCAAAGATAGAGAAGGCAAAGGCCGATGCACAGGCGCAAATAGAGGTCGCACAGGCAGAGGCAAGAGCCATTAAACTTAAGTCTATCGAGGCGGCACGTGCATTGGGCTTTAACATTAAAGAAATCGAGATTAAGGACGAAAACGACGTTGTCACCGCAATAGAGTACGAGATAGACTTCGAGGGCAAGAGTGCCGAAGAGGTCAAACTTATCACCGAGTATCTTAAGTATATCGAGTACCTCTCCAAGTGGGACGGCAAACTCCCCTCGGTTATGACGGGCGACTCGGCAAGCATCCTTATCCCCACAGAGCCGGGTATTACTAATCCCTAATATATATATCTAAAACTGCTAACAAAAGTATTGGGTGGAGCGACAGTTGTCGCTCCACCTTTTTGTATGATGAAAAAACGAGAACAGAGAAGATAATGTTCCTGCCAAATTCTTGGCAAAAAAAGAACGGGTAAAAACCCGTTCTTTTAATTCACATATTCCTCTCTTCCACAAACCTCTTTATAGCGGCGAAGGACTCGTCCGAGAGGTGATGCTCAATTTTGCAGGCATCTGCGGTGGCTATATCCTCGTCCACGCCAAGGCTTATCAAGAGGTCGGAGAGCAGTTTGTGCCTTGAATACATCTTCTTCGCTACCTCAAGTCCCGCCTCGGTAAGGGTAAGGTAGCCGTCTTTATCAACGGTTACATATCCGCCGTTTTTAAGTAGTCCTATCGCACGGCTGACGCTCGGCTTCGAGAAGCCCATATACTCGCAGACGTCGATAGAGCGCACCTCCGTCATTTTCTCGGAGAGCACGAATATTGTTTCGAGATACATCTCGCCTGATTCCTGTAAATGCATATCATCCTCGCAAAATTAGCGTTTTATTTAGTATTATTCTACTTGCGCGAAAAAACGAGACGTGGGAAATAAAGCGGCACGGGTGCCGTCTAAATAAGCGAAATGACGCGATTTTGAGAACAATTATTTACAAAACTTATCTACGTAGTTCTCAATGGCATCGGCGATTATTTCCGCCGCCTCCGCGCGCGGTCC
>JAZUPL010000012.1:0-16792 GCA_045605175.1 Eubacteriales bacterium
CTGTGACCCAAGGAGTTGGGATAGGTGGTTGTCTTCCTAAGACCGCTTGGCCTCCGACTTGGGTAAGTTTTGGTATCTCGCGCTCGGTTTCGCCACCGCAATAGATACAGTGTCCCTTTTCGGTGCCTGCCTTCTCGGTGGTTGCTTCCTCTATGGTCTGCCAACCTGTATAGAGATGGTTTGCCTCGCCTACGATAGCGCCACACTTGTTGCAGGAATTGTCGCAATAAGTTGAGAAACTATGCTTACCAACCTCTCTCTTCTTACCGCAAAGATTACAACTGGGGTCGCAATCGTTATCATAAATGTGGTTGCAGCCCACAAGTTTCGGTATCTCACGCTCGGTTTGTGCGCCACAATAGGTACAGTAACCCTTTTCCTTGCCTGCCTTCTCGGTGGTTGCAGGCTCTACGGTCTGCCAACCCGAGTAGTTGTGGGCGCCAACCGTTCTTACCTCACCGCACTTGTTGCAGTTAGTGTCGCACTGGTTATCATAAGAGTGAGCACATTCTACGGTTGTACCCTCCTTAGCCTTGCCTGAGGGGGTGTCCATATTCGCGGGAATTTCCTCGCCGAAGAGAAGGAACGCAAGTTCGGGATAGTCAACAAAAACGTTACGGGTGCCTGTAATAGCCTGAACCGAGTCGTTACGTCCAAGTTCCCAGGTGTCAACAGGGTCTGCCTCCATCCATTCAAGAAGAACGTCAAGGCTTTCCATAACTCCGCTGGAGCCCCAGGTGGTGAATTTGCTATCCTCACCGCCGTCGGTAATGCCCCAACGAACGTATGTATAAAGGAAGATACGGGATACATCTCCACGCAGGTCATACTTTCCATTCGACTCGCCGTTAGGATTGTAATATCCGCTGCTCTTGCCGTAGGCTTTGTTACCTCTTGAAGAGTTGGTAGATGCGTCTGCGGGACGAAGCATCATAATATCGTTTTCGTCATTTCCGCCGTCGCCCTTACTGTTGGGCCAGGTGTGCTCGCGGTTCCAGGTAGCGCCGCCGTCCCACGCAGGGCCAACAAGCTTGCCCGTATAGAAGCAGGAAATCTTGCCGTTATCGGTGTAGCCACTGCCCTGACAGTCGGTGTACTTATAAAGATCACGGGTACCCTGGTAGCTGGTCTCGGTCTTGTGGTTATTTTTCATAAGATTTTGAAGTTCTCTATACAGGTCGCTGTCCGGAGCATTGTTTACTCCCGTACCGCCGGAATATTTAATAAGTTCCTCATAGGACTTGTTGCCCGACTTCTTGTAGAAAGCCTCCGCATTAGGCGAGAGGAAGGTCGCCAGAGTTTCACGAGTACCCCAGTTATAGATATAACTGCCCGAATAACGGTATTCCACCGTAGCGGCATCAACCTCTACGCTGACCGCCGGAACAAAGGATACACACAAAACGAGCACCATAACAAAGGCAAAAATGCTCTTGATAGATCGATTCATAAAAATCTCCCTTACATTTTATCATTTGAACAATTTATTATAACACATATCGACAAGTTTTACAAGAGCCTTTTAAATATATATATTATTTTATATTTAAGTTTAACAAATTGGTGTTTTTGTTGACAAAAGTCGCTTGGTATGGTATTATAAAAACGAGGTGTAATTATGAAAAAATTTTTATATTTATTTTTAATATCTATTTTAATTATTTCACTTTTATTTTCTGCAGTTGGTTGTATTTTTGAAATTCCTGACAGCAGTTTAGACGCGGGTGAAAACGAGGGTGACGAAACCCAAGGCGACGACAACCAGACGGGTGGAAACCAAGGCGGCGATCATACAGGCGATAACCAGACAGGCGGTGGCCAGACAGGCGGTAACCAAGGGGAGAATTTCTGTCCTCAAAACAGCCACGCGGATGCCGACGGCAACGATTATTGTGACAAGTGTAACAAATATCTTATCGTCGTTGTGGATTTTTACGCCTTCAACGACCTGCACGGAAAATTCTGTGACACCGATACTCAGCCCGGCGTTGACGAAATAGGTACATATCTTGAAAACCGTAAAAACGAGGACGAACATATTGTGCTTCTCTCCTCGGGCGATATGTGGCAGGGCGGCGCAGAGTCGGTTTTGACAAACGGACAAATTATGGTTGACTGGATGAACGAACTCGGATTTGTGGCAATGACGCTCGGCAACCACGAATTTGACTGGGGTGAGGAGGTTATAAGGGATAACGCCCTCGTTGCCGAATTTCCCTTCCTTGCTATAAACATTTACAATAACACCACCGGCAAACTTGCCGATTATTGCACACCCTCTGTTGTAATAGAGAGAGGTGACATACAGATAGGCATTATCGGCGCTATTGGCGATTGCTATTCCTCTATTTCATCGGATATGGTTTCGGGCGTCAATTTCAAGGTTGGCAGTGAACTTACAAAACTCGTTAAGGCGGAGGCAACGCGCCTGCGCGAGAGCGGTGTGGACCTGATAGTTTACTCGCTTCACGACGGCCTTGGAAGTGCGAGCAACAGTTTTTCGCATTACGACACCTCCCTCTCGGACGGCTACGTTGACGTGGTGTTTGAGGGACACAGTCACCAGGCATACACAAGGCTTGATGGCGGCGGCGTTGTTCACATTCAGGGCGGAGGTGAAAACTATGGTTTTTCACACGTGGAAATTACCGTCAACTCACTGACGGGCGAGAAAAACGTTACCGCTAATAAAATAATTAAAAATTCAAACTACGAAGGTCTTGATGACCACGCCCCCACCGAAGAAATCGAGGACAAATATTCTACTGTTATAGACAAAGCCTATGAATTTCTCGGCACGGTTTCAAGAAAGCACAACTCCGACGTCGTCGCAGATCTTGTAGCAGAACTTTACCTTGAAGCAGGAATAGAAAAGTGGGGCAAAACCTACGACATTGTTATGGGAGGCGGATATTTGAAGACCAGGTCGCCCTATGACCTTTCGGCAGGTGATACCTGTTACGCCGACGTTTTGTCGCTCCTACCCTTCAACAACAGGATAACCCTTTGCCGTGTCAGTGGAAGAGATCTCCTTGACAAGTTTATAAATTCCTCAAACAGCAGCTATCACGCAGCTCTCAAGGAGGGCTTTACAGAGGACGACGTAATTCCCACGGCGGTTTATTTCATTATAGTTGATACCTATACCGCCCTTTACAAATACAACAACCTCACTATTGTGGACTACTATGACGAGGACACCTACGCAAGAGATTTGGTGGCGGACGCTATCAGAGGGGGCAGGCTTGGTACAGGCATTCCGAGCCCCGACGAATATACAATAACCGACGTTAAGTCGGCGCTTGAAAAGGGGGAAAACCTGAAAGTTGGCGATGTGACAACAGAGTTCCTTTATTACAAGGGTACTCTCTCCGACTTTTCAAACACACAGTACGGCAACTGCTATCTGACCGACGAAAACGGCGACAGCATATACGTTTACGGTCTGAACGACTCGGCGGGAAACAGATATGACAAAATGGAAACAAAGCCACAGGAGGGCGACGTTGTTATTATCCAAGCCTTGGTAAAGAAATATCAATACAGTTCAGGCGATATAGTAATAGAACTTATTGATTCGGTAGTTATCGAAATAAACCCTTAAATTCAACGAGGCCCCGCACGGGGCCTTTGCTTTTCCCTCTCACGCGCAGGCGCGTTATAATTTTTAATAATACTCTTTATTTTTCTTTCGAAGTATGTTATAATAAATAATAATAAAAGTGGGGGCGTTTTTATATGGCTAAATTATATTTCAAGTACGGCGCTATGGGCTCGTCAAAAACGGCGCAGGCGCTTATAACAAAATTCAATTATGAAGAGCGCGGAATGAAGGTTTGGTTGATAAAACCGACGGTTGACACCCGCGACGGCGAGGGAATAGTCAAATCCCGTATAGGCCTATCCGCTCCTTGTGAGGCTATTTCGAAAACCGACGACATTTTTGCTATCTTTACCGAGCAGCACGGCGAGGCAGACGTTGTAATAGCAGACGAGTGCCAATTTTTCACCGCCGAGCAGATAGATCAGTTGCGCCGTATCGTAGACGAATGCGGCAAGCCTGCGCTTTGCTTCGGTCTTCGCACCGACTTTTTGTGTCACCTCTTTACGGGCAGCAAAAGGCTTTTTGAAATCGCAGACTCTATTTCCGAAATCAAGACTATTTGTGCGTGCGGATCAAAGGCAACCGTAAACGCAAGACTTGATAAAAATATGCGCATAGTTACCTCAGGTCACCAGGTAATGATAGGTGGAAATGACAAATACGTAGCAATGTGCCACAGTTGTTGGCACAAAGCAATAGAACGCCAAAAAAACGAACAGGGAGAAAATATATGAATATCAGTGAAATTCTTTCAAAATGCGATCACACACTTCTTGCCCAAGGGGCTACCTGGGAGGAGATTAAGGCTGTATGCGACGACGGCATGACCTACAAGACCGCCTCGGTTTGCATTCCCTCTTCGCACGTCAAAAAAGCCAAGGAATATGTGGGCGACAGACTTGCGATATGCACGGTTATCGGCTTCCCCAACGGGTATTCCACCACGGCGACGAAGGTTTTTGAATGTCGGGACGCTATTGAAAACGGTGCTGACGAAATTGACACAGTTATAAATATCGGCAAACTGAAAGAGGGTCTATATGACGAGATATTAGCCGAGCTTAAAGCCCTGAAAGAGGTTTGTGGCAATAAGATACTCAAGGTTATTATCGAAACCTGCCTTCTTACCGAGGAGGAAAAGATAAAAATGTGCGAAATAGTTACGCTTTCGGGCGCTGATTTTATCAAAACCTCAACCGGATTTTCCACCGGCGGCGCAACCAAAGAGGATATCGCCCTCTTTGCAAAGTATGTAGGAAAAGGCGTAAAAATAAAGGCGGCGGGCGGAATTTCCTCTCTTGCCGATGCCGAGGACTTTATCAAACTCGGAGCAGAGCGCCTCGGAACAAGCCGTATAGTCAAGATAGCAAAAAACGAAAAAAGCACCGCTACTTATTAAGGAGTAGGATTACAAATCAATATCCACCTGTGCGACTTCACAGAGTTTTTTGACATCGTGCTTTTACCGATGCACGACTCAACGATGCCCGATCAATCGACGACCTAACCGACAGACTACCCGACCGACCGATGTTGGGGCTTCAACCTTACAGCCGAACAATGACTACAACTTGGAGATTACTATGAACGAACGCTTATTTATCGGAATTGCCGGTGGGTCCGGCAGTGGGAAAACAACGCTGGCGGCAAGACTTCAGGAGCGACTTGGAGATAGGCTTTGCCTTTTGCGTCACGACGATTACTACAAAGCGCAAAGCAGCCTCACCCTCGCCGAGCGCGCATCGCTCAATTACGATCACCCCGACGCATTCGACACCGAGATGCTTATCGAACACCTTGACAGACTGCGCGAGGGCAAGGAAATAGCCTGTCCGATTTACAATTATTCCGAGCATGACAGGAGCGCCGAGGTCAGAATAGTAAAACCCGCCGACGTAGTAGTTCTTGAGGGAATGCTGATTTTTGAAAACGCAGAGTTGCTTCGCCGTATGGATATAAAGATTTTTGTTGACACGGATGCCGACGTTCGTATCATAAGAAGAATTAAACGTGACGTGAGCGAGCGCGGACGCAGTCTTGATTCGGTAATTAATCAGTACTTTGCAACGGTCAAGCCAATGCACGAGGCGTTTGTCGAGCCAAGTAAGCGATATGCCGATATTATTGTTCCCGAGGGTGGGAAAAACCCCGTGGCGCTTGAAATGATAACCAATCGCATACTTGCGCACATCGGCAACCGCTAAAAGGAAAGGAACAGTCACACAATATGTTTGAAAATATACATAAACTTATCGGGGAGCATTCCACAATAATAATTCACCGTCATAAAAACCCCGACGGAGATGCGCTCGGCGCACAGATAGGCCTTAAAAAAATCCTTTCTGACACCTACCCTGAAAAAAAGATATATGCCACAGGAGATATGACGCCCCGTTACGCATTTATGATAAGCGAGCCGATGGACGAAATTCCCGACAGTATGTACGAGGGCGCACTTGCGATACTGCTTGACAGCTCGGCAAAGTCGCTTATAAGCGACGACAGATACACCCTTGCCCATGCTACCGCTCGCATTGATCACCATATTTTCGTCGAAAAAATGGCAGACGTCGAGGTTGGCGACACCTCCTTTGAAAGTTGTTGCGGTATGATAGCCGCTATGGCTATGGAATGCGGCTACACCGTATCCAAAGAGGCTGCAAAGGCGCTTTATACAGGTATGATAACCGACTCGGGGCGCTTCCGTTACGATAGCACCACGGCACAAACATTTCGCCTCGCCTCCTTCCTTATGGAGCGTGAGTTTGATACGTCGGATATTTACAGAAACCTTTATGCCGACGATCTTTCAATGATACAACTACGCGCAAAATACACCCTTAAAATAAAGACCACAAAAGAGGGCGTTGCATATATTTACACGCCCATCGATGAGGCGAAGGAATACGGCGTTGACAACTTCACGCTCTCCCGCGGAATGGTTAACGTAATGTCAGAGATACGCGGAATACATAGTTGGGTAAACTTTACCGAAACCGAGAGTGGCGTGCTTTGCGAAATTCGCTCCAACCGATACAATATCAACCCCATCGCCACAAAATACGGCGGTGGCGGTCACCAGAAGGCAAGCGGCACTACCCTTAAGGATAAAGACGAGGCTATGGCTCTGCTTTCCGACCTCAAAAACCTCAGGGAGGAATAAACATGAACACAAAAATGGCACGCGAGGTGCTTGATACAATAAAGGAATATAACAAAATTATAATTTTTCGCCACTTCAGGCCCGACGGAGATGCGGTTGGCTCGACGAAGGGACTTCAGCGCATACTGCAACTGAGTTTCCCCGAAAAAGAGATAATTCTCCAAAACTGCGACTTTTCTGATTACCTCTCCTTCCTCGGTGGCGAGGAGGAGATACGCGAGGACGAATACTACGCCGATGCGCTCGGTATAGTTGTTGACACGGCTACCGCGGCAAGGGTATCAAATCAAAAATTCACACTCTGCAAAAAGATTATAAAAATCGATCACCACATAGACGTCGAAGCATACGGCGACCTTAACTGGGTGGAGGAGGAGCGCTCCTCAGCCTGCGAGCTTATCAGCGCATTTTACTATGCAATGAAAGATGAACTTAAGATAGACACCGAGGCGGCAACCTACCTTTACGCAGGACTTGTGACCGACTCGGGACGTTTCCGTTTTCGCTCGGTATCGGGAGAAACTATGCGCCTTGCGGGAATGCTGCTCGATGCCGGTGTGGATACAGATATCCTTTACGCAAGGCTTTATATGAAGGACTTTGAGGAATTCAAGTTTGAGGGATACGTCCTTAATAATATAAAGAGAACAGAAAACGGCGTAGCCTATATCTATATCGACAGGGCGACGATGGAGGAATACGACATATCCACCGAGCAGGCATCCGCGTGCGTGTCATATATGGACTCTATCAAAAACAGCCTTATCTGGATAGCGTTTATCGAAAGCGATAACGGTACAGACATTCGTGTTCGCCTGCGCTCACGCTTTGTCACCGTCAACACGCTTGCCGAGAAATACGAGGGCGGCGGTCACGCCTGCGCCTCGGGAGCAACCGTACACAGTAAGGAAGGGATGGCAGAACTTATAGCCGATGCAGACAAGCTCCTCGGCGAGTTCAAAAGCACAAACGAGGGCTGGCTATAATGAAAATACTTATAACCAATGACGACGGTATCCTCTCCCCTGTCCTTCCCCTCTTGGTAAACTGGGCGAAAAGGCTCGGCGAGGTTACGGTTGCCGCACCAAAAAAAGAGCAAAGCGGTAAAAGTCAGGCGATAAATTTCACAAGCGAAGTTGAGATAACCAAAGTCGAAATTGTCGAGGGCGTAACCGCTTATGCCGTTGACTCCACCCCTGCCGACTGCGTGCGCTTTGGCGTTCTCGGTCTTAAGGAAAAATTCGACCTTATAATTTCCGGAATTAACCGTGGATTTAACCTTGGGGACGATATCGTTTATTCGGGGACCTGCGGAGCGATTTTCGAGGGTTCAAGATTTGGTATCAAGGGACTTGCCATATCCACCGAGCCCGACAACCTTATGAACGCCCCCGACTCGCTTGATAGAGTATGGGATTATATAGTGAACAATAGGCTTTACGATTACAACCTGCTTTACAACGTCAATATTCCAAAGGCCCCCGGACAAATATGCATAACAAGGCAGGGCGGCGTATATTTTCGTGACACCTTCGTCCACAGGGGCGGAAATATGTACGCCCAGTCAGGCGGTATAAATCCGGACTGCGGCACCGATCCTGTGACCGACATAAATACCGTAAACCGCGGGGAGATATCGGTAACTCCGCTTATCGCCACAAGAACCGAAATGAGCGTTTTTGAAAAACTTAAATCAATATAAAAAGCAATGAAGCAAAAGAAAAAAGAGTAGATACACAAGGAAGGTTTAGTATACTCCTGCGTGTCTATTCTTTTTTATTGAATTTTTCCTATCGCTTTTCCTCCCGCGGGGAAAATCATAGTTGCACAAGGAAGATTTCGCCAAACTTGGCTTTTACAAAGCCAACGCATACCTTTTATCTGTCTTTCTTTCATTTGTCAACATTTTATCGACAGAGAGAAAAAACCACGCCCGAGGGCGTGGTTTTTTATTGATCTTTAAGAATTGAATTACTTTATGAATTCGAGGGTCTTAAGACCGATGTTACCGGTTGTCTTGATGAAGGAAATTACAAGATTTGCTACGTCTGTCCAAGCCTTGCCATCTTCAAGAACAAAGCTGATGTTGTAGGTCGTATCCTTAGCATCTACGGGAGTAATTGCTGCGGTAGCAGAACCATTAGCATAACCGATGGCTACAACGTTACCGCTTGCATCAACCAAGGTAAAGGTGAGTGTAGAAGTCATTGCACCGCTAGAGCCATTACCCTTAATAACTGCAGTAACGGTAAATTCGTTGGTTACGGAGATAGCAGTGGATTTGATAGAAGAAGTGCCGTCACCGCTTCTACCGAAGCCAAGATATCCGCCGTAGGTCTGACCAAGCTTGCCGCTGATTACCCAGTCGGGATAGTTGGTCTTCATATAGTCATCTGCGCTTGCCTTGTTAGCCGCATCTGCGAAGGTAAGATTGCCGGGAAGAACTTCCTCAGCTGCGCCCTCGGTGTGTCCGCAAACAGAGCATGTGCCACCAACCATTTTGTGTTCTGCAAGCCCGCCGGTGGTCTTGCCACATTCTACGCACTCTGCAGGAGCCTTACAGGTTGCCTCGGTGAACTCGGTGCAGGTGTGAACGTCGTGCTTGGAAAGCTCTGCGTCCTTAAACTGAGCTGTACCGTTATAGTTGCCAAGACCACCGTAAACGGTTATAGTATCGCCTGCAACAGGCTTAACCGTCATCTTGTCGTATCTGGTTCCGTCCTTGTAAAGACCGTAAACGGTGAGCGTGTTAGTACCGTCAGTGATGTACATATTACCGTAAGTAGTATTATATACCTCGGTGATAACACCGGTTACATAATACTGCTCGGTAGTATAACTGTTGCTTGCCTGAGTTTTTCCAACCTTAATAGCCTCTGCTATGGTAAGGGTAGAATCGTTAGCAGGAAGAACAAGAGCGGTACAATCTTTACCGTCACACTTGTAGTCGCCGTTGGTATCAGCGTGAGGAATCATTTCGGTTTCGGTATCCTTAACCGACTCGCCGCAGGAACAAGTATGAGTGGTATATCCCTTTGTAGTACAGGTAGCAGGAGTAACAACTACCTGATATTCATAGTTGTGAGCATGGTCAAGAGCGCCACAATCCGGACGAGTACATGCTCCGTCAACAAAGTTGTGATCAAGAGCTGCAACTTCGTCGGTAACGGTGGAGGTACCGCAGTACTTACATGTAGTGGTGGTGAAGCCCTTTTCGGTACAGGTGGGAGCAGTAACAACAACGGTGTTGTTGTGCTGAATCCAACCGTTCTTCATCTGAAGAGTAGTGCCATAAGAACCTATAATACCGTAAACGGTGATGGTCTCGCCTGCTACGGGCTTAGTAGGAAGAGCGTCGTATCTGGTCTTGCCGTCGGAGGAGTAGGTACCGTATATGCAGTACTCGGTGCCGTCAGCATCGGTAATGTACATATTACCATACTGTTCATTATAAACGTTCTTGATAGTACCGGTTACGTAGTACATACCAGTGGTGTACTTACCAGCGCCAAGAGCATTACCAAGAGCAATTGCCTGCTTGATAGTAAGAGTAGAATCAGCAGCGGGAAGAGCGATCTCGTCGCAGCCATTAGCGTCGCAGAGGAAGTCGCCGTCGGTGTCGTTATGATCAAGGGTGGGAACCTCATCCTTGTTCTCGGTGAATGCGCAAGCCGCATCGGTACAGGAGTAAACGGTATAACCCTTGGTGGTGCAGGTAGGAGGCACTACATCACCTGCAACGGTGGTGTGCTCGTGATTCTTGATGCCACAGCCGGTACATACCATATCGGTAGTATCGGTAACGCCCTCACCGTAGTAGTGCTCACCCTTAGGAACAGTGTTACCGGTGTAGGAATATCCGCACTTACAGGTGTAGGTGGTATAACCGTCGGATACACAAGTAGGAGGAGTAACTGTTTCGGTGTAGTTGTGGTTGTACTCAAGAAGAACTGCGTTCTTAAGCTGAGCGTTGTTGTACTTACCAACAACGGTAACAACCTTGATAGTATCGCCTACCTGAGGCTTGTATCCCTCAAAGTCGCCATACTTCTTGCCTGCTTCATTGTAAAGACCGTAGATGTCAACGCCGAATTCAGCGCCGTCAACAAGTGCAACGATGTACATATTACCGTAAACGTCGCTGGAGATCTGCTGAATAGTACCTATAACATAGAACTTTTCATCGGTGTACTGGTTCTTAACAAAACCAGCTACCATATCGTCGATATCCTTGATGGATATGGTATCGATACCCTTAACGGTTATGGTATAATCCTTGGTTTTGGAGATACCGCCAACGGCGAAGGTAGCCTTAAGAGAAACTGTCTTTGCGCTCTCGGGAATAGCGGCAACGTTAAGAATATTGCCGTTGAGAGTAGCGCAATCGCCCTCAGCGGAGATAAGTTCCCAGGTGATAACTACGTCGCTGAAGCTGGAGAATCCAGCAGGAAGGGTGGTTTCGCCAGTAGCCTGAATGAAGGAGGGAACCTTGGTGTTATCAAGTGCGATATCAACCTTTATATCAGCGGGCTTTTCCTGCTCTCTGATGTTGGTAAAGGGTTCTGCAGAAACGGGCATAAGATAGAATGCGCTGTTATATACTGCAACGATACCGGTGATGTCAACTGCGTTATAGAAGTTGTCCTCGAACATCTTGGTAAGATCCTTACCCTGTGCCTCGGTGATGCAGTTGGAGGAAGAAGATATTCTGAGGTAGGATTTGAGATCACCAAATTCGAAGTAGTGATAACCGTTGCTCTCGGAATACTCAAGAAGGGTAACGCCCTTAATGGTAACAAGCGTACCGTTAATACCGGTAAGCTCGGGTGCTTCAACAGAATCTGCACCTGCAAGAAGTTCTGTGATATCATAAGGAGTTACGGTCTTGATTTCGTTGTCGATGATGGTAACATTAGAGTTTGTAAGCTCGAATGTACCGTTGTAATTCTTCTTCTTACCGGAAACCTGAACGGTCATACCAACAGAGATTGTGCCTGCGGGATCCTCTTCAAGGTTGTAGATGTAGTATCCGCCCTTGCCGGAAAGGTCCTGAAGGAAGAGGCTGTTCTCCTTGGTGGAGGTGCCAGCGGACTTGGACATAACGCCTGTTACAACACCCTGAACTATAAGAAGCTCGCCGTCCTCTGCCGCAACATACTCAGCAAAGGTATTTACGGTAAACTTGGGAACGGAAAGGTTGAAGCTGCCTTCCTTCTTTTCGCCCTCTTCATTCTCTACCGAGAACTTAAGGGTGTAGGTGAAAGCGGTTTCACCAAGCTCGGGAATGTTAACAACGTAGAAATTACCATCTTCACTCTCGGTGATGGTAACTGCTGCATTGTCGGTGGACCAGGTAACTGCGAAGATCTTCTCGCCAACAGGCGCATTCTTCATTACCTCGAAGCTATTGGGGGTTACGTTGAGGTCTTTGTAGGTAAGCTTAACGTAATCAAACGCTGCTACAAGATCCTCGTCAGTTTCGTCCGGAGTGGGTGCGGGGGGAGTTGTGGGGTTGCAGCTTGCAAAAGCAACAATTGCAAGCATAAGGACGAGAACTAATGCCAGAAACTTTTTCATATTAGTGCTCCTTTTTATATATTTATTTTGGTTGCTAATCTAAAAAGTTATTAAATGGTTTGTTTCCACCCTTATATAGGGGGGATTTTTATTTTTCGATAATAATATCGTCAATATTGAATACCTTAAGTTGATACGAGCCGTCGAAACAATCAATTATTCCACGGGCAGAAAGAACCGTCCCCACAGGGAAGTCCGAAGCAACTACCACGGTTTGATCATCTCTTATAAGTTTTGAAGCCGTGCGGATATCAACGGTTTTTCCGTTTGCATCTCTGCAGGTTATGGTAAGCGCGCCCTTGGAGGCGGTATCGTTAGTCGTAGTATAAACCTTGGTAACGGTAAGGTTGGAAAGACTTGCAGTGCTGTGAAGCGCAAGTTCGCCGTAATCGAATTCTACGGTTTCAAGAACCTCTTCCATCTCGCCGTTTTCATTCTCACGCTCAACGTAGGTATCAATATTAATCTTTCCGCTCATAAGCTGAGTTACGCTTGTCGGACGGTAGGACGCCTCAAGTCCGGTATCAAGAACCCTGCATCCGCCCTCCCAATCCTCAAAGAGTATATCGTACTGAAGATTGGAAACCTGATATGTTCCGCCGTTTTCCCAGTATTGAAGAGTTCCTACTATGCTGACTCGGTTGCCAAGAGCAAATCTATCCATAATGGGACAACCGTTTCCTGCAAATATCTGCATACCGAAGTACATATCGTTTTGCGCATCATACTCCTCAACATAGAGGGTGTAACCGGATTTTTTAGCAACAACGCCTTCGAATCTGACGAGTTTATTCTCGTATTTCTTACTGTTAGCCTTAAGCTCCTTAAGAGTGAGGTTAATAGCGTCGCCGTAATAGAAATCGGGGTCCTTTTGCTTTTTGTTGAATACGTAGAGCTTCAATGTGGTCGCCTGATAAAGCGCATCGGTGGTGTACTTGCTGTATGTGTTCGATGTTGTGCTCGAACCAAAGGCAAGGCCCTGCTGAAGAATTTCGATATTGAGGTTTCTGTATTCGCCGTCTTCGGTGGTTTTATACCATATCCAAAGGAGAGTTCTCTCACCTGTGGAGTCAAGGTCCCAAGTCGATGTATCCGACTCAATTATAATTCCGTTTGTGACATTCTCGGCTTTTTGAAGCTGAGTTTTGGTATAATTGGACGCCTTTTTACCCCAAGGCTCAACCACACCGGTGGACTCAGGGGTGTTGATACCGAGATATCTCGCCTTGACGTAACCCTCGGGGATTATGTCGTTATCAACATAGAAATGGGTTGTATCGCCGTCAATATAGGACTTTACGGTAGCGTAAGCCCACTTTTTGCCGGAATTAGGATTAAACTTAAGCTGAGCGGCATAGTCAACGAACTCAGGCTCTTCCGGTTCGCCTCCTTGAGGCTCGGCTTCCTTTCCGCACTCCTCGCACAAACCGTCACCATTTGTGTCGGCATGGTTTTGGCACTCGCCGCCCCCGCAAGCCACAAAGGAGCTTACGAGAGTAGCAAGTACAAGAAGAAGTATCAGAAACTTTGATAACTTATTCATAATCATCTTTTTTACCTTATATTAGTTATTGCTCAAACACTCGGTGATAGCATCCTGGAATGCCTTGAGAATCATAGCATCAACGTCGTCTGAAGGAGTGGTGAAGCAATACTGAATAAGCGCTCCAACCTGGTCACGAGCCTTGGTAGAACCGTTGAACGCAGGAGATACGAACGCTGCCTCGGACTGCTCGAATGCAAGTTTAGCAACGGTTGCAACAAGGTTGCCTGTGCTGTTTGCATTATTAAGCCAGTTAGCATACTGGGGAATTTGCTTTGCGGAAGTGATAACGGGCATATAACCGGAGGTCATAGAGAATGCAGCCTGGAACTCAGGGGTGGTGCAAAGATACTTAACGAAAATCCAAGAAGCAAGAACCTCCTGCTTGTTATCGTAAGTATCCTGGTCGCCAACCTGGCTGAAGATACAGAGAGAGGGACCCTGGGAAATAGCCTTGGGCTCTTCGGGATTTACCTGAGGAATGGGAGCAACGCCAACCTCGAAGGGGAAGGAATCGTCCTCGCCAATCGGAATCTGGTTGGAAGCGCCACCGGTAGAACCGATACACATATAGCACGAGGGCTTGGTGGGGTCGGTGTTGGTGAAGAGCTTGGAGGTGTATGCACCGTAAAGCTCCTTGGTGGTTACGTAGCCTGCCTGATACCACTCTCTGAGCTCCTTAACGAAGTCACGGTTGGTCTTGTTGTTGAAGAGGAAGTGGTCATTCTTGTCGGTGGAGGTGTAGGGAGAGCCATACTGCTCGGTCATAGTGATGAACCAGTTAGCCTCGGAGTCGTAGCCGAGGGGGATATCGGCATTATTTCCTGCATTATCATCTGCAAGAAGTATTCCCTTGATCTGCTCGCAAACAGCCTCCATCTGTTCCCAGGTGGTGGGGACTTGGATGTTATGCTTCTCGAAGAAGGTCTTGTTGTAGAAGAGCGCCTCGGTGGACTTGGAAAGAGGCATGGTGTACATTGTGCCTGCGGCGTCGAACGCAGCACCCTCGTTGTAATAGGTCTGAATGAAGTCAGCCTTCTGCTCTGCGGTAAGGCCGAGAATTTCGGTGGTGCCGTCGGCTCTCTCTATCTCAATGGTGCTCTCGATAAGGTTGTCAAGAGGAATAACCTTTTTGGTAACGTTGTAAAGAGCAACGTGGTCGGGATAGCAGTACGCAATGTTAGGCTGGTTGCCTGCGGTGAGCTGCTTGTTGGTCTGGTCACGAACCTCGTCGTATCCGCCAATCTGAGAGTGCTCAACGGTGATGTTGGGATAGATCTCATTGAACTTCGTAATGTATCTGTCAAGAACGTTACGAAGATTCTGTCCCATGGTGTGAGAGAAGGTGATGGTGATTTCCGTTTCGGTATCAAAGCCCTCTACGGGAACCTCCCAACGAACCTTGCCGTCGTTTGTGCCGGTGCCGCTGCCGGTGCCGTTGTCGCCGTTACCGGTGCCTTCACCAGTGCCGTTGCCGTTGCCAGTGTCGGTGCCGGTGCCGCCGATGTTGCCGCAGGCTACCATACAGAAGCTCATAACGACAACGAGAAGAAGCGCGATAATTTTCTTCATTTTTGTAATCCTCTTTCTTTTATTTTTTATTTTTTAGACTTTCGTCATAAATAAACGGGTTAGCCCTTGATACCCGAGCGTGACACACCCTTCATAATATACTTACGAAGGAAGATGAACACGAGGAACAGGGGGATGGAGACCATGGTAACGGCAGCCATCTGTTGAGGAATGTTTGCCGTATTGGTGTTTGCGTCCTGGAAAGCGGTTCGCAGACCGTTTGTGATAAGGTGATATTCCTTAGTGGTAACAAGCCTGGGCCACACGTAAGAGTTCCACGCGCCCATCATCTTGAGGATCGTAATCGAGATAAGAGTGGGAAGAGCGAGAGGAATCATTACCTTCCAGAGATACTTCAGATCCTTTGTGCCGTCAACCTTGGCGGCGAGGTAAAGCTCGTTTGGTATCTGCATGAAGTTTTGCTTCAGAAGATAAATGTAGAAAATGCTGACTAGGAAGGGTACGATAAGTACGCCGTAGCCCTGTAGAGGAGTGAGGTTGTTGCCAACCCAGCCCCATTGCGAAACGGTGATGTAGTTGGTGATCGTGAAAAGCTCACCGGGGATCATCATCGTAGCTAGAAGCAGAGCAAACAGCGCGTCGCGTCCCTTGAACTCAAGCCTTGCAAATACGAATGCGCTGAGCACCGTAATGACCAGCGAGAGCAGCGTGGAAACGACACCGACTATAACCGTGTTCTTAAAGAGGTTATAGAGATCGGCAGCCTTGATAGCTGCGGCGTAGTTGGACCACACTATGGTCTTTGGGACAATGGTGGGAATCGGGAGCTCATATTCGGCTACGCTCTTTACGGACGAAATAATCATCCAGTAGAAGGGGAAGATAACGATAAGAGCCATGACTCCGAGGAAGAGATAGAGCAGAACCTGCGAAACTATTTTAAACACTCGCTGAGTAGAGGTAACCTTGTTCAGATCTCTATCTGACATAGTTTTGCTTGTCTTAATTTCGGACATGAACTAAAACCTCCTTATCAGTAATGTGTTTTCTTCTTACTTACGTAGAGGTTAAGAAGCGTAACCGCGAAAATAAGAAGGAACAGAATAATTGCCGCTGCAGACGCCGTACCCTGCGAGTTCGTTCCGAGTGCGTCGTAGATGTAACCTACCATCGTCTGAAGCCTTGGTGTTCCCGCACCCGCTCCGGGAGGCTGCATTCCCTCGCCGAATATACCGATGATGCTGGTGTATTCCTTGAAGCCGCCGATGAATCCGGTGATTACGACGTACGCGATCATAGGGGAGAGAAGCGGAACGGTGATTCTGGTGAACACTCTTGCACGGCTGGTGCCGTCAACCTTTGCGGCATCGTA
>JAZUPL010000013.1:0-64973 GCA_045605175.1 Eubacteriales bacterium
AGCGACATGGCTACGATCCTACTTTGACTACGCAGGTACACAGGCTTGTCTTGCCCTCAAAGAGGAGGGCTACGAGGTTATTCTCGTAAACTCTAACCCCGCTACAATTATGACCGACACAACCATAGCAGACAAGGTATATATGGAGCCCTTGACGCTCGAATACATAGCAAAGATAATCCGCTACGAAAGACCTGATGCAATAGTCCCCGGCATCGGTGGACAGACCGGTCTTAATATGGCTATGCTCCTTGAGAAGAAAGGTATTCTCAAAGAAAACGGAGTTGAACTTCTCGGCACTTCCAGTCGTAGCATCGAATGCGCAGAGGACCGCGAACTCTTCAAGGAGTTGTGCGAGTCGATAGGCGAGCCTGTTATTCCTTCTGATATAGCAAACACGGTTGAAGAGGCGGTTCTGGCAGCAGAAAAGATAGGCTATCCCGTTGTTCTTCGCCCCGCGTTCACCCTCGGTGGTACGGGTGGCGGCTTTGCTTACAACCGTGAGGAACTTGAAATCGTAGCAAACGATGCGCTCACAGCCTCCCCTGTTCATCAGGTTCTCGTAGAGAAGAGTGTAAAGGGCTTCAAAGAGATAGAGTTTGAGGTTATGCGCGACTCCGCCGACCACGCAATTACAATCTGCGGTATGGAGAACATCGACCCCGTCGGCGTTCATACAGGTGACAGTATGGTCGTAGCACCCATTCTCACTCTAAATGACCACGACCTGAAGATGCTAAATGATTCGGCTATCAAGCTTATCAAAGAACTTAAAATAGAAGGTGGCTGCAACGTTCAGTTTGCACTCAACCCCACCTCCTCCGAATACTATCTCATAGAGGTCAACCCCAGAGTTTCCCGTTCCTCTGCTCTTGCCTCCAAGGCGTCGGGCTACCCCATAGCAAGGGTTACAGCAAAGATTGCAGTAGGTATGACTCTTGACGAAATCTCGGTTGCGGGAACAAAGGCGTCCTTTGAGCCCTCGCTTGATTACATCGTAGCAAAGTTCCCCCGCTTCCCCTTCGACAAGTTCACAAGCGTGCCTAACAAACTCGGCACACAGATGAAAGCTACGGGCGAATGCATGGGTATCGGCTCTAACCTTGAGGAGTGCATCCTTAAATCGGTAAGATCGCTTGAAATCGGCGTTTGCCACCTCCATATGGCGAAGTACGACTCCAAGACCGACATAGAGATGCTATCCTACCTTGAGGACTTCCATGACGACAACGCTTTCGTAATAGCAGAACTTCTCCGTCGCTCTCACTCGGTTGAGGAACTCCACAATATAACCAAGATAACCCCCTTCTTCCTTGAATCCTTCAAGAAAATTACCGATATGGAAGCCATTCTTAAGGCAAACGTAGGAAGCGCCTCCGTCCTTAAAGAGGCGAAGATTATGGGCTTCTCGGATAAGTATATCGCAAAACTCTGGTCCACCACCGAACTTGAGGTAGTTGCAGTAAGAAAAGCAAACGGCATAATTCCCGTATTCCGTATGGTTGACACCGCCCACGTAGGTGCGTATATCCCTTACTTCTACTCCTCCTTTACAGGTGAAAACAAGTCTATCCGCACCGACCGCAAGAAGGTTGTCGTCCTCGGTGCAGGTCCTATCCGTATCGGACAGGGCGTCGAGTTTGACTACTCCACCGTTCACGCGGTAAACACTATTCGCAACTGTGGATACGAAGCAATTATCATAAATAATAACCCCGAAACCGTTTCCACCGACTACACCTGCTCGGACAAACTCTACTTTGAGCCTCTGACGGTCGAGGACGTAATGAGCGTTATCGACTTTGAACAGCCCGACGGAGTTATCGCCTCTCTTGGCGGACAGACGGCTATTAACCTCGCCGCCCCCCTTGCAGAAAGAGGTGTAAAGATTATAGGCACCGACTGCGAGGCTATCGACAGGGCGGAAAACCGTGACACCTTCGAGAAAATTCTTGAAGAACTCAACATTCCCCAACCCAAGGGACAGGCTGTCACAAAAATCGAGGACGGCGTTAGAGTGGCAAAGGAAATAGGCTACCCCGTACTCGTTCGCCCCAGTTTCGTTCTCGGTGGCAGAGCAATGCAACTTGTTGGCAACGAGGAGCAACTCCGTCACTATCTGCGTACGGCGGTTGAAATTGACGAGGACAAGCCCGTACTCGTTGACCACTACATTCAAGGTAAAGAGGTCGAGGTCGATGCTATCTGCGACGGCAGGGACGTGTTCGTTGCAGGTATTATGGAACTGGTCGAGCGTACAGGTGTTCACTCCGGCGACTCTATCAGTATCTACCCCTCCTTCTCTATCTCGAACAAGGTTAAGGGCAAAATCCTCACCTACTCCAAGGCTCTCGGTCTTGGCATAGGCATTGTAGGTCTTTTCAACATTCAGTTCATCGTTGACAACAACGACGACGTATATATCATAGAGGTTAACCCCCGTTCTTCAAGAACTGTTCCCTTCCTCTCCAAGTCCACCGGCTACTCGCTGGCAGACATTGCAACCGAGGTCATTCTCGGCCGCTCACTCAAGGAACAGGGAATCTTCGACCTCTACCCCGAGGAGAAGAAGAGATGGTACTGCAAGGTTCCAGTATTCTCTCACAAGAAGATAAACGGCATTGACGCTTACCTCTCCCCCGAGATGAAATCAACAGGCGAGGCGATAGGTTACGACGACGACCTCTACCGTGCATTCTACAAGGCTCTGCAAGCATCAGGTATGACTGTGCAAAACTACGGCACCGTGCTTGTAACCATAGCAGACTGCGACAAGGCAGAGGCACTTCCTCTTATCCGTCGATTCTACAACCTTGGATTTAACATCGAGGCAACAGGTGGCACCGCCCGCTTCCTTAAGCAAAACGGTATTCGCACAAGAGTAAAGGCGAAGATAAGCGAAGGCTCAAGCGATATTCCCGATTCTATTCGCTCTGGTCATATCGCCTACGTTATCAACACCAGTGAAGTTAACTCTACCTCTCAACAGAAGGACGGATACGAGATCAGAAGACTTGCGGTAGAAACCAATACCACACTCTTCACCTCGCTCGACACGGTAAGAGTTCTGCTCGATGTACTTGAGGACATCACCATTACCATCTCGACAATAGATAGTTAATTGTAAATAATAGTTGACAAAGTTGCCCTGTTTGCTTGACACGGGTGCAGGGCAACTCCGAATACAGAAAGGAAAGGCCATTCAATGAAGGATACACTTTTTACCCTTGTATCTAACAAAAGAATTGCAAAGAACACCTACGAATGGGTGCTTGAAGGTGACATCTCTGATATCACCTCATCAGGGCAGTTTGTAAACATCAAACTTGATGGTTTTTATCTTCGCCGTCCCATATCGGTGTGCGACAGCGAGAACGAAAAACTCACCCTTATATTCAAAGTAGTGGGTGACGGCACTGAAAAAATGAAAGAGGCAAAGGTGGGTGAAAAATTCCTCACCCTGACCGGTCTTGGCAACGGATACGACCTCTCGCTCGCAGGGGACAGTCCTCTGCTTATTGGTGGCGGTGCGGGAATACCACCTATGTATATGCTCGCAAAAAGGCTTATAGAAAAAGGGGCAACGCCCACAGTAATACTTGGATTTAACACAGAGGACGAATTGTTCTATAAAGAGGAGTTTGAGGCACTTGGAATTACGGTTTTAGTGACTACTGTCGACGGCTCGGTAGGTATAAAAGGATTTGTCACCGACGCTATGAAAGAGTGCAACTACACCTACTTCTACACCTGTGGCCCTGAGCCTATGCTTAAAGCCATATACAACGCCTCTACAACCTCCGGCCAGTTCTCATTTGAGGAGAGAATGGGTTGTGGTTTTGGTGCTTGTATGGGTTGCAGTTGCAAGACCAAATATGGCAACAAGAGAATATGCCGCGACGGCCCTGTTCTTGTAAAGGAGGAGATAATATGGTAAATACAAAGGTAACCCTCTGCGGAATTGAGATGGATAACCCGATTATCCCCGCCAGCGGAACTTTTGGCTTCGGCTACGAATTTGCCGAACTGTATGACATCAACATATTAGGCTCGCTCTCCTTTAAGGGAACGACGCTTAACCCCCGATTTGGAAACCCCACACCCAGAATTGCCGAGTGTCCCTCGGGTATGCTCAACGCAGTAGGTCTTCAAAACCCCGGTGTTGATGCTGTTATCTCCCACGAACTGCCACTGCTTCGTGAAGTTTTCCACAAGCCCACCATGGCGAATGTGTCGGGATTTTCGCTCGAAGAATACGTGGAAACCGTGAGAAAACTTGACACGGTAGAGGACATCGGCTGGTTCGAGGTAAACATTTCTTGTCCCAACGTCCACGGTGGCGGTATGTCTTTCGGCACATCCCCCGATATGGCAGAGAGTGTCACCCGTGCAGTAAGAGATGTGACAAAAAAGCCTATCATAATCAAACTTTCCCCTAATGTAACAGATATAGTATCAATAGCAAAAGCCTGCGAGGCAGGCGGTGCTGACGGCGTCAGTCTGATTAACACCCTGCTCGGTATGCGTATCGACCTGAAAAAGAGAAAGCCCCTGCTCGCCAACAAGACGGGAGGCTACTCCGGCCCTGCTATCAAGCCGGTAGCAGTGAGAATGATTTACCAGGTATATGAGGGAGTAAAAATTCCTATTGTCGGTATGGGTGGCGTTTGCCGAGCAGAGGACGTCATAGAACTTATGCTCGCCGGTGCTACCGCAGTAGAGGTGGGTGCTGAAAACCTCGTAAACCCCTATGCGTGTCGGGATATTATAGAGGAACTGCCCCTTGTTATGGAAAAATACGGAATAAATAATTTAAGTGAAATAATTGGAGGTGCTCACTAATGGGTAAGGATGTTATTATCGCCTGCGATTTCGCATCGGCAGAGGAAACCTTTGCATTCCTCGACAAATTTGAGGGCAAAAAGCCTTTTGTAAAAATTGGTATGGAACTCTACTATGCAGAGGGCCCTGCCATTGTAAGAGAGATCAAAAGAAGAGGACACAAGATTTTCCTCGACCTCAAACTCCACGATATTCCCAACACGGTAAAGAAGTCTATGGCAGTGCTTTCCAGACTTGATGTTGATATGACAAACCTGCACGCAAGCGGCACTATCCCGATGATGAAGGCGGCTCTTGAGGGGCTCACAAGACCTGACGGAACAAGACCTATTCTTATCGCAGTAACCCAACTCACCTCCACCGATGAGGAAACTATGCGTCGCGATCTGCTTATCGAACAGCCCATAGCAGAGGTGGTTATGCACTATGCTTCCAACGCAAAAGAGGCAGGACTTGACGGTGTTGTTTGCTCTCCCCTTGAGGCAGGTAAGGTTCACGAAAGATGTGGTGAGGGCTTTGTAACCGTTACCCCCGGCGTCAGATTTGCCGACGGTGACAAGGGCGACCAAAAGAGAGTTATGACTCCCGAACAGGCAAGACTTATCGGCTCGGACTACATAGTAGTCGGCAGACCTATCACCGCCGCAGCCGACCCCGTTGCCGCATACGAGAGATGCTGTCGCGAGTTCATCGGTTGATAAAGAGATTTAAGGGTGTTAAAATAGAGTTCCTACTGCTTTCAATAGGATTTATTATAGGATTTTTAACCACGCTTTATAAAAATAATAAATGAGAGAGGAAAAACAAAAATGGAAGGCTACAAAAGAGAATTTATACAGTTCCTTGAAAAAGCAGGCGTTCTTAAGTTTGGAGATTTCACCGCAAAGAGTGGAAGAAAAATCCCCTACTTTATCAACGCAGGCATGATAAAGACAGGCGAAGATATAGCAAAACTCGGCGAATTTTACGCCAAGGCATACTTTGACAAACTCGGCAAAAGGCCAACGGTTCTTTACGGCCCTGCTTACAAGGGAATTTCGCTCGCTGTTTCCGCGGCAGTCGCACTTTCCAAGAACGACCTCAACGTCCCCTTCTTCTTCAACAGAAAAGAGGCCAAGGACCACGGCGAGGGTGGCGTTTTCGTAGGCTACGTACCCACCCAAGGCGAAGAAATAGTTATTATTGAGGACGTTATCACCGCAGGCACTGCAATCCGCGAGTCTATGGAAATACTCTCTCACCTTGACGGCACCAAGGTTGTCGCAACCTTTATTATGGTTAACCGCAAGGAAAAGGGACAGGGCGACAAGGGTGCTATGGAAGAGATCGCTGAGCAGTTTGGCTTCCCCGTTTATTCGATAGTTGACGTTTACGATATAATAGAATACCTCGAAGAAGACCCCGCAAACGAGGAAAACGTAACAAGAATTAAAAACTACCTTAAGGTTTACGGAGCACAGGCATAATGAGAAATCTCATTGATATACTTGACTTTACAACCGAGGAAATCGACTCCCTTATCGAGGTTGCAAACGACATAATTGACAATCCCGACAAATACCGTGACGTGTGCCACGGAAAAATTATGGGTACACTCTTCTTCGAGCCGTCCACCCGAACAAGGCTCTCCTTCACCTCGGCAATGATGTCGCTTGGTGGCTCGGTCTTGGGCTTTGACAGTGCTGGCAATTCCTCTGTTTCCAAGGGCGAAACGGTGAGCGATACCATTCGCATGGTTTCTGCATACACCGATATTATTGCGATGCGACACCCCAAGGAGGGCGCACCCATAGCCGCCTCTCGCGTGGCTACTGTACCTATCATAAACGCAGGTGACGGCGGTCACTTTCACCCCACACAGACGCTCACCGACCTGTTAACCATTTCCCGTAAGTGCGGGAGATTTGACCACCTGACCGTGGGACTCTGCGGTGACCTTAAATATGGTAGGACGGTACACTCGCTTATCTCGGCAATGTCAAGATACGAGGGGGTAAAATTCGTGCTAATTTCCCCCGACGAACTCAAACTCCCCGAATATGTAAAAGAGGAGTTTCTCGACAAGAACAAGTGCGAATATATTGAAACCGCCTCGCTTGAAGAGGCAATACCCTTCCTCGACATTCTCTATATGACAAGAATACAAAGAGAAAGGTTTGAAAGCGAGGAGCAGTACGAAAGGCTCAAGGACTCATACGAGTTGTGTCTTAGTAAACTAAAGTTTGCAAAGGAGAGTCTCTCTATATTGCACCCCCTACCCCGTGTTAACGAAATCAATGTTGACGTGGACGACGACCCTCGCGCTCACTACTTTGACCAGGCGATGTACGGAAGATATATCCGTATGGCTCTAATTCTTATGCTCCTCGAAACCAAGGGTGTTGATGACAGGAGAATCAAGGGCGAGGAAAACCCATCTCTTGAGTGCCTAAACCCCCACTGTCTTTCCCGTACAGAAAGAGGAATTAAAAAACTCTTTGACGGTGCTCGCTGTATCTACTGCGACCAGACGGCGGTAAAGAGATAAAAACAGATGCCCAAGCCAAGCATCCACTGTATAGATAACAGATGCCCAAGCCAAGCATCCACCGTATAGAAAAACCGACAGGAATTGATCCTGTCGGTTTTTGATTTAGTTTTAACAGTCAAAACAAGCACAGGGGGGCTTCTTTTTTCGACACACCCATTAACTGAACTTTTCAACAATCTTCGCAAAGCAACCTGTATAGGCGTACGCACTGGTGCTTGAGGGATTGGCGTGCAACCTTATTGTAGTCAATGAACGGCAGTTTTCAAAGGCGTACGCCCCGATATATTTTACACTTTTCGGCATATCAATATTCTTTATGCTAATACAACCTGAAAAGGCTTTGTAGCCTATTTTTTGTACGCCCTCTGCGAGGGTTATATTTTTTAGTCCAAAGCACATCTCAAACAGTGAATCTGCAAGTTCTTCCACACTCCCGGGTATCGAAATCTCTTTCAAAGAAGTACATGAACAAAAGGCTTTTTTGCCGAGTTTATTTAAGGCTTTTGGCAGACTCACGGTCTTTATAATTGTTCCAAAGAATGCCGACTCCCCAATTTCTTTAAGTGTGGGTGGCAAAACAACCTCTTTTAAACCCGAACGGCTGAAAACACCCGTAGGCAAGGTTACAACCCCTGACGGAATATCCACCGATAGAAGTTTTTTGCACTCGGCAAAGGCATATTCGCCAAGTGTGACAAGCCCTCTGGGGATTTTTATTTCCGAGAGCTTTGTGCAAGAATAAAAAGCCATATCTCCAATTTCAAGCAAGCTATCAGGCAGTTCAACCTTTACAAGATTCCCTGAATTGCTAAAGGCGTTTCTGCCTATTTTTTCAAGGCCCTCGGGAAGTTTTATGGTCTTTATACCAGGTTTTTTTGAAAATACCCATTCGCCTATTTCCTTTACCCCAACAGGCACCGAAACCGTGTCTTCCCTGCCAAGATATTGGGTAAGCACTCCGTCTGTGACACGAAACTCAGGAGGTATTGTCACAGGAACAGGTGTTGACTTCTCTTGTGTTACCTCTGTCGTAAACAGGTCAGCCACAAAACCGCCGTCAATTAGTTTCTTCGCTTTGTCAACCGTCCTCGCTCCATCGTCCAAAATTACCAAGAAAAGCGCCACCGCCATTCGAGCAAAGCCGTCCGCCATCAAAGCGCGCGTGGTGAGGATATAGATGGCGTTATTAACCCTAAGATTTTCGCTCTGTGTCTGGTCTGACAGGCTAAGAAGAAGTCCATACCTTGCACCAAAGGTGAGCATATTCCGTACTGCCTCGTATCTGTCGCCAGGGATAATATCGGTTGCAACTGCGCAGAGCTTTTTCACATTAGCCGATGTTACCCGACCACCGAGTTCGCCTCTTAAATATCCGCCGAGTTTTAGCCCCGCTTCGATAATATTATCCATAATGCATCCTTTTGTTTACATTTTCTGTTTTAGTGCTACCCCGTGTCAATTTTCTTGGCGAGGTGATACACACTTTTTGTTTTTCTTATAAGGAAAAGTCCGTCTTGGACCATCCAAGCCTGGCTATATCTTCTTGACAGGTCGTCTATTAGGGTTCCACTTAGTGCCAAAAATCTCCCAAGGCTTAAGACCACCCTCTTTGTATATGGTGAGCTTTGGACAGGAAGCAAAGGCATCCTTACCAATCTTCTCTACACTCTTTGGTATAGTGACCTTTTCGAGCTCAGGGCAAAACTTAAACGCCTCGTCACCTATGAATGTGGTACCTGCAGGAATTTCCATCTCCTTTAGTTTATCACAAGAACGGAAGGCGCTATATGCAATAGTTTTTATGCCACTCGGAAGAGTTACCGTGGTAAGGCTTTTGCAACCACAGAATGTTTGGCAATCTATCTCATCAACATCTTGTGGGATAGTTATGCTTTGAAGCTCGTAACAGTTTTCAAACGCATAACGTCCTATTTTTTTTATTCCCGTTGGAATGTCAAAGGTCTTAAGACTTTCACAGTTACGAAACATATAATAACCAATCTGATAATTATCCTTTTCGGGTGTGAATGTAATAGTTTCGATATTTTTACAGCCATCAAATGCACCGGCGAGCATATAGCCACCCGTTACGGTGACGTGCTTTAGAGATTCTGGCACATAATACGTACTGAACGAGCCATAATAGTGCTGAGTTATGCACATAGCATCATCGAATTTGCTTGTGCCAAAGATAAAGCCGAGAGGCTTTTGGTAATTCTCGTGGCTTCTCTTCATCTCAGCCCCCACAAATGGCAGAGTGATGCTCTCAAGCGAGGAGCAACCAGCAAAGGCTCCGCTAGCTATACTCTTCACATTTTTAGGAACTACTACGCTCTTCAAAAATCTGCAATCCTGGAACGCCTTGCCTGCTATCGCCTTAACGTTACTCGGCACAACCACGTGGGCGTCTCTGCCCCTGTATGCTTTAAGCACCCCGTCAACTATGTAGAAGTCGGAGGGGTTGTTTGGTTTTTGGGGCTGGGTGGATACTTGTGGTTGGGTGGATTGCTGAGGCATTCCCTTTTGCGCCTCGGGGGTTGAGGTTGTGACTTGGGGTGTTAAATTTTGAGGTTGGGCGAATTGCTCTTTAGGGGTGGTTTGGTTTTGTGTCTGCTGTTTTGGTGGCACAGGGGTAACTGTATCAGAGTTTTGCCCCTCGGTTTGTTCTTCAAGCAATGTATTAGCAAATTCCTCCGCCTCCGCCGAGCCCTCGCAAATTATCATAACCAATGCCGCCGCATAACGGGCAAAACCTTTCGCAAGCATTGCCCTATCGACAAGGGTATGCACTATCTCTTTGGCTCTCGTTTCTCTATCAAAACTACTCTCACTGTAATTTTCTAAGAGGTGATACTTTTGGCACAGCGTAAGGAGTCCCCTCGCCTGCTCGTATCTCTCGCCGGGAAGAACGTCGGTTGCCACCGCACAAAGCCGCTTAGCATTTGCTAAGGTAACTCACCCGTCGAGTTCTTCTCTTAAATATTTGCCAAGTTTTTGCCCGGCTTCAATAATTATGTCTTTCATATCTCACCATAAGTACATTTTTTATAACTAAAAAGCAATACACCTATAACCCCTATTACTTCAACTTCTTTACAGGTCGTTTGTCGGGGTTCCAGGGTAGAGTACGGAACATATCGCCAAAACTCAGCCCTCCCGCTTTGTATATCGTAAGGTTCGGACAGTTCGCGAAAGCATTATCACCAATTTCAGTGACGCTTGTGGGAATCTTGACCTCACGAAGTGCTTCACAACCAATAAACGCGGCTCTCTTTATTACAGTAGCCCCCTCGGGTACTTCAACCTTCTCAAGCGAGATGCAACCTTCAAAGGCTTCCCTGCCAATCTCTTTCACCGCCCTAGGCAAAACAGCCTTGCTTAACAATTTGCAATTTGTAAAACTGTTATTTTCTATTATCTCAACTCCGTCGGGGAGAATCAGGGACTCAAGGCTTTCACATGCATAAAACGCGCCCTGCCCAATCTCCAAAAGCCCTTTTGGAAATACAATATTTTTTAAATTAGGACAATCTGCAAAGGCGTGGGAACCAATTTTCTTTACCCTATCTGATATAACCACTTTCTCAAGACACGAACATTTTCTAAAAACCCCTGCCCTAAGTTCGCAGACAAGCGCCGGAATGACAACACTTTTTAGGCTATTGCAACCCGAAAAAGCATATTGCTCTATTCTTTCCACATACGGTGGTATCGTCACACTTTCAAGTCCAGAGCAATCAGCGAACAAATACTGACTTATTACGGTAATTTTGTTAGGAAGAACTACGCTTTTCAAAGCATAGCACCTAGAAAAGGCAAAGCCCACCACCGTGTCAAGGCTATCCGGCAGAGCAACACTCTCCAAAGCCGAGCAACCGCAAAATGCCATAGACTCAATTCGTTTGACCCCCTCCGGCAGGAGAATACTTTTGACACTTGAACACCAGGAAAACGCACTATCACCTATAACGCTTACCCCATCGGGAACAATCACGTGGGAGTCGCTTCCCTTGTATTTAACAAGTCTGCCGTTTTCAATTTGGAAGTCCTGGGGATTGTTTTTAGTAGTGGGGCGTGTCGCGTTTTGCGTAGGTTTTATAGGTTCTTTTTTCTCTGCATCCGTCAGGAATTTCTCCACCTTGCCAATGCACTCGTCCGAGGGGTCTATGGCTATCATAAACACAGCCAAGGTCCGCCTTGCATTCTCCTCGGTGAACAATTCCTGCTCGGTAAGAGTGAAGATTTGCGCCTTAAGGTTGTTGTCCTCTGTTCCATTTTCGACAAGCCCCGCATAGACGTGCGACTCAAGTCCTCGACGCATCATCTTCTTTATTCTGTCGTATTTGTGTCCGCCGAGGGTGTCAGAAATTATCCCCCAAAGTGCCTGGGGATTTACCTTAACCATTCGCGAAGCGTCAACATCCCGAAATGCCTCGGCAAGCAGTTTGCCCGCCTCAATTATATCCTTCATAATGTACTCCATTGATTACCTTGTTTATACTAAGTGGTAAGACGTGTTAAATTAAATCCGTGTAAAGTCCGACACAGGTAAGCACCTCGCCGTATAAGTCGATAGAGAAGGCTATGATTTCTTGCCGACTTTGGATAAGGGAGAGTAAGATTATATTAAACCTTAAATGCCGGGCAAGCGAAGAATACGTCCTTGCCCATAGTAATGCCATCGTGTATCAAAACATCGGTAAGTTTGCTGCAATTACTAAATGCCTGGTCATCAATACGGGTTACACTTTTTGGAATTTGAATATTCGTAAGACTTTCGCAGGACGCAAAAGCAACTTGACCTATGTATTTTACGCTGTCTGGTATTATAACCTTAGTAAGTCCTCGGCACTCTGCAAATGTACCATATTCAATACTAGTTATACTATTAGGAATAGTGATGCTCTTAATGCCCACGCACTTGCAAAAAGCAACTGACCCTATGTATTCTACGCTATCGGGAATTATGAAACTTTCAAGACCGGAACAACCCCAAAAAGCAAAGTTTTCAATCCTCTTTACACTTTTAGGGATGCTTATACTCGTCAGCCTTGAACAATCATAAAAGGCTCTTGCTCCAATGGTCGTAACACCATTAGGAATAACCACATAATCACCCTCGCCCTTGTATTTAATCAACACACCGTCAGAAATATCAAAGTCAGCGGGGTTGCTTTGCTTAAGTGTGCTTTGGGGCTGCGAGTTGTTAGCCTTTGGCTCGGTGGGTATTTGTGTAGGTTGAGTTTGTACGGGAACGGGTGTAGGCTGGGTTTGAAGAGGCTGGGGATTTGCGGTTGGTTGTGTAGGCTCTGTGCCACTAGGCGAGAGGATAGCCATAGCGTGTTTCTCTCCCTCCTCCTTGCCGTCACAAATCATAACTACCAACGCTGTAGCACAAAGAGCAAAGTTCTTAGCCAGCATAGCATCGTTATGAATAATATGTAAAACAGACTATGCACGAGCCGTCCAGTCAAGGTTGCCCTCTGTATATTTCTTGAAAGCGTGATATCTCTCACAAAGTGCGAGCAAACTCCTTACCTGACCGTACTTCTCGCCGGGGAGGAGGTCGGTCGCCACCGAGCAAAGTCTATGTATGTTCGCTTCGGTTAGGTTTGCGCTAAGTTGGGTTGCAAAATAATCTCTAAGTATTCTTCCCGCACTAACAATAGTTTCTTTCATAATAGTGCTCTTTCTATATATGTTTTATATATTTCTCTATACCCGTGTTAAATTATTGATAGACTACGCTTTTAACGCCCTCGTCCCACATATCCTCAAGTCTTGCACCCTTGGATACAAGTACGGACACTCGGGCATTGTCACATCCGTCAAAAGCAAATGCCTCAACGGTCACCGAGGAGGAGTTTATTTCGATGTTTTTTATACCCTCGCAATCACAAAAAGCATAGGAATGAACACGGCTTGCTCCGTCGGTTATGACAACCTTTTCAAGCGAGGTGCAATCGGTGTAGGCGTAGGAACAAACCTCGGGCAATCTGCCCCCTATATATATCGACCCCCTCAATGCTGTACAGTCGGCAAAGGCATACTCTCGCACCACCCTCAAGGTGCTTGGTAGCGAAACAACCGAGAGTTTTGGACAATCCGAAAAGGCATAGGCAGATATCTCCCTGACGCCCTCGGGTATATTTATTCTTCCTATATATTTATTAGAGGCAAAGGCATACGGGCCTATCGAGGTCACACCCTTGGGAATTGTGGGAAATGCCTCTGTGCCGTTGTACTTTACGAGGACACCTCCGCGTATGTCGTACAACGCCCCCGTCGTGCTGGGGCCACCGCTTGTGACGGTGACATTACCGCCGTTTCCTGTAACGGTGATGTTGCCACCGACGGTTACTGTGGTGTTATTATTGCTTGTGTTTACAGAAATATTTCCACCGCCACCCGACACGGTTACGCCGTTTATGGTTATATTGCCACCGCCACCGGTTATGGAAACGACGCCGTTATTAGTGGTGACGATTCTTGTATTGTTGTTTACGGTAGTGTTTGTTGTAACCGTGACATTGTTGTTTTTCTGTATCGGTCTTGGTGTGGGGGTGTTTTGAATTCTCTGTACAATTGTAGGTTGTACAGGGGGTGTGGGGATATTTCTCACCCTCTGTGGAATGGTAGGCTGAGGCGTTGGAGTTGGCTGTGGAGTTATAGGTCTTGGGGTAGGTTGAGGAATTATAGGTTGGGGCTGGGGTGTAGGTATAGGCGTTGTAGGTTGCTGATTGGGTTGTGGAGGCACGCCGTCAACAAATTTTTCTATTTTCCCTACTTCGTCGTCAGAGGGGTGTATAACCACCAAAAGCAGAGCAATCACCCTCTTTGCAAAACCCTCTGCAATCATCTCCCTGTTGATTAGCCTGTCCAAAGCAGATGCTACACGAATATTCATAGGCTCATCGCTAAGTACAATGCTCTCATATACCCCGCTTCGCGCGCCGAGGGACATCATTTTTCTGACCATTTCATACCCGTCACCGGGAAGCAGGTCTGTTGCCACGCTCGCAAGCAGGCGAAGTTCCTTTCTGCCGATTTTCGCTATTCCCTCTGCCTTTATATAATCGGATAGTTTTCGTCCTGCTGTCACTATTTCTCTTTCCATTTTTTCTCCAAACCGTCTTTTTATTTAGCAAAAGCACAACATAGTATCTACATTGTGCTTTCCTTATTATATTAATAGTATCTTACTCCGTTTACGCCTTTTAGCGCGTTGTTGCGCACTATGGCTTTGTCGGGAATTTTCATATTTGTTATATTTGTGCATCCAAAGAATGCGTAGGTGCCTATCTCCTCAACGCTGTTGGGTATGGATACGACGGTAAGTCCTGTGCAACCACGGAAAGCCGAAGCGCCTATGGTTTTCAGTCCCGCAGGGAAACTCACCGAAGTCACCGCTGTGCAATCCTGAAATGCGAATTTGCCGATATTCTTTATAGCCAGCGGAATATGAACATCTCCGCCCCTGCCAAGATATTTTACCAGGGTGTCGCCATCTATCTCAAAGTCGGACATAGGGGTGGTGGCGTTATGAACACCGCCTGAAAAAGGCGTTATGCCACTATCAGAGGTTGAGGTATCCGTCCCTGTCGAGCCGGGGCGAAGTCCGCCAAACCTGCCACCAAGGCGCACACCCGAGGTGCTGCTCACCGTACCGCCACCCGATGTAGTATGGCTACCCGTAGAGCCGGGACGAAGTCCGCCAAATCTGCCTCCTCCCTGTGGTGCGGGAGTTTCTGCCGTAGGGCGAGGTGCAGGAGTTGGCTCGGGGGCAGTGCCAACGAAACTTTCGGTGACATAGCGAATATTTTTCTCCGAGGTGTCAAGGGCGATAAGCAGTGCGGCGATAGCCTTTTTTGCATATTCTTCGCTCAAAAGTTCGCGAGTGGTAAGCACGGATATTCCGTCAATAATAGCAAGACTACGCTCTGCCTCACCCGAGGCAACTATTTTACCGTAAACACCGCTGTCAAGTCCCTTTTTTATGAGTTTTTTCGCAACCTCGTACTTGGGATTTGTAACAAGGTCCAGAAGAATGCCGTAAAAGGCGGCGGGGCTGTGCTCCAAAAGACGCAAGCCGTCGTGTTCTTCTATTATCTTCGCCATAAAAAGGCCTGTTTCCTTAATGGTTTCCATCTATCCTCCATAGGGCGAACCCCAAATATTTCTTGATTATTAGTGGAACAACTCGTGGAAAAACTCGGTAACTCCGCCAAGCACGTCGGCAAAGGTGGTTTTCTTTTTGTTGTTTTCTTTAGGCGGGTTGAAGGCAGGAAGATTTGAGCCGTCAAAAACGCCCTTTCCGTCTCCGAGAGTACGGTTGCCCTTTCCTGTGCGTCTGAGTTCAACATACACATTATGCGTAACGGGAGAAATCCTCATAGATGCAGGGCAACCCGCAATAGCAACCCCCGACTCTATCTGTCGCAGAATACGGTCGCCGTCAAGTTGTTCGTTTGCAAACTTAAAGGTAATAAAGTCGTCGCCCGCCTTGATACGGTCTCTGATATAGCCCGCAATTTCGCCGACGGTCTTTACGTAAAGTTTGTGTTTATAATAATAATTATGAGCCAAAGCCTTGCAAGCGGGGTGGAATCTCCTATCCCATGCGTGCGAGAGGCCCATAAGTTTGTCGTCAATGTTAAAGTAATCGTAGTTTATAGAAACGTCACCCTTGTTTTTTAAGTCCCAAGTGACGTCCACATGATAATAATCTCCGTCAAGAACAACCACATTCCACGCGTGAGGATCTTGTTGTTCAGTGCTACCCGCAGGGCAGCCGAAGATTACGTAAGACTTTATCCCACACCAATCGCACATAAGTTTGAATGCGCAGGATATACCCCAGCACACCGCAGTTCTTTTCAGCAATGCGCCAAGAATGTTAAACGCCTCGTTCACCGTCTTGGTAGGGTTTGATACAGCATTATTATCATACACCACCGTGGTTACAAGGTAATCGTGAATCGCTTTCTCTTTATCATAATCGGTCATAGAAGCGGTTATGTATTTCTTTGAGAAGGCTTCAAGCCCATCCTTTATTCTCTTTTCGTACATTTCCTTTTCCGCCTCGGTATAGAGGTACTTGGGAATATAGAAAAAACCACCCTTGCAAGGTGCGTAAGAGAACATCGAGGGGGCGACATAGAAGAAGGACGGCACGTCATTATATACGTACTGCGCAATAAGTCCTATTCGCTCTATGCTTATATTTCCGCTTTTTAACCTTATCTGCCTTTCAAACTTTTCAAAGCCAAAATAAAGTTGTTTATATACTTCCTTTTCCTCATCGGGAAGAGCAAAATAGTAAAATTTCGAGTATTTCAGAATCATCTTTACACCTTCGTTTTCTCACAGGCACTAAAAATCTGCTGCGCACCATAGAACGGCTAAACCCGACCGACACGGACAAAAAGCCGCGCCGATCGGGACACAAACCTTGCCGAAGGTAAAAATTTTACACCTTAGGGAAGGTCTTAGGGCCGTTATCCTGTTGGGGCTTTTGGCCACCAAGAGGAGTATTGTTGGACTGAGTTTCTCTGTTGTTAGCCTCTTGCTTTTTCTCGGTGGTGGGCGTTGTGGGTTGAATGGTAGGTCTTAAAACCACGGTTTCGGTAGTCATCTCGATAACCGAATCGCTGTTTTCACGTCTTACACACTCATAAGTGTATTCTTCTACAATACCCTCGGGCTCAACCGATATTTTAGGCTCGTCAACCGCTTCTACGGTGGGGGTTTCCACAGTTTCGGGGGCAGGCTCGGTTGCCTCCACTTCGGGAACAGCGACCTCCTCAGGCTCGGTAGCCGTAACGGGAATCTCGGTAACATTGTCGGTAACGGGGATTTCTCCATCAGGTACTACGGGAGTTTCGGTAGCAGGCTCGGTGGTTTCGGGAGCGGGCTCTGCGGTCTGCTCTTCAGGTGCGCCACCAACAGACACTATAGGAATATCAAAGGCGTTCTTAGGCTCTGTGCCGTTTTCGGGATTTGTACCACCGCGCAGGTTGAAAATGCCACCAAGAAGTTTTTCAAGGGGATTTTCACGCTTGCCGATACCATTTTTCTTCTCGTAGTCGGCAATCTTAGCACGAAGAGCATCAAGTTCCTTCTTCTTCGCTTCAAAAATCTCCACGTTGCTCTTCTTAAGTGCTTCCACCTGAACACCACGGGATTTTATCTGCTCTGCCTGAATTTTAATCTGCTCACGCTGTTTCTTAATGCTTTCGATGCGCGCCTCAAGTTCCTTGATTCTACGAGTGCACTCCTCGATTTCGGCATTTGCACGCTTGAACTCCTCACCCTTCTCGTTAAACCTGCGTCTTGCATCGGCAACCTGTGCCTCTGCCTGTGCTATGGTTGTGGTGAGTGCCTTACAAGCGTTTTCAAGTTCCTCGGCTTTTGCCTTTGCACGCTTGTAGTTGTTGTCCGACTGCTTGCGTGTTGCTATTTCATAAAGGCTCGCCGCGATAACGTCAAGGTCACGGGTGTCGTAAATTACACCCATAGAGGTGTCGTCACCCTTCCAGTTGTTTGCTATGTTGGTGAGAATTGCCTTTTCAATGTTCTCCTCTGCCCAGGTCTCGCCCTTGGAGAAAGAGCCACCAACATTGTAGTAAACACCCTGTCTTGTAGCCTCGTCAAGAAGGCTGTCGTCAATACCATCAGAGTGAACCAATATAATTTTGGGGATGTTGAAGGATGCGTAGTGTCTGAAGCCCTCGATAACGTTTGCCTGACACATAGAAGTAGTAGCCTCTCCCTCTCCTACGAAGGGGTCGCGAGGCATATCCTCTATAAAGGATTGCAAGGGCTGAACACCGTTATGCTCCTCGGCATATACTGCAACGCAGTTTCCGTCACCGACCTGGATAGCATACCAGAACTTCTCGGTAACTACCGACGCGATAAGAGTCGTGCCGTATGCCCAGTAGTAGATACCCTGGTTTTTAAGTCTGTCAACATACTTCTTCTGCACGTTTGCAAGGTCTGCCTCGGTAAAGGGGTTTGCCTTAAAGTGCTGATCTACACTCGCTCTCCAACTTGCTACAATAACATTCTTGATATTGTCGAAAATGCTATCAGCTACGGGGTTTTGACCGTTGTCCTTGCCGTAAGCGGTAATCTGTCTTGCAAGTTCAGCGGGAGTCATCTTGTCAAGAATCTGGTTAGTTGCCTTGATAAGCACCGCCTTTGCCACTTCAACGGCATAATGCGAGCCTACGTCAGAACGGAAATAGTCTGCACTTCCGTGACCGTCGGCAACAATGGCGATAGTCATACGCTCGTCAGAGTAACTGCCGGAGTGGTCCTGGCATACCTTACCCTCTTTGACGTGAGAACCGCCTATAATACACTTGTCAAAGGTCTTGAAATTGACCATTGTAAGTCCTCCTAATTATTCTGCACCCTGGGGGTGCTCTATATGGTTTTATCTCTTTTTAGATAGTCGCAAATCTTTTATAACCCCAAAAGGTCCAAAAGGAATAGCGACCTCGCGAATTGTTAGTCGAAAGAAATATTATTCCCAACCGCCGAAGAGAGCCTCTGCGTCGTCGTCGTCAATCTTACCCTCAACCTGGAGTGTCTCAACAACAGACTCAACGGTGCCGGCAGTATCGGAAGCGGTCTTCTCGAATTCCTCATCTCTACGCTTCTGGCTTGCCATATCGTCCTCAGAACCTGCGCCAACTGCGTGAGTAGCGGTGGTAGATGCAACGACTGCTACGTTTGCAAGAATAGTAGAAAGAATAGCGATGTTATCAACGTTAAGTACGGTCTCGGGGTTACCTGTGAACTTCTTGAGGCAGGAGCGGTCTGCGTCCTCACCGATAGCGAAGCCGATACGAGTACCCTTTACGAACCAGTTGTTGCCCTTAAGAACCTTGATACCTGCGTCAACGTCGTCGGTGGGAACACCGTCGGTAAGAAGGATAAGAACGGCTCTCTTGTAGCCTGCGCACTGGCCCTTCTGAATAAGCTGAGAACGAGAAAGCATAGTTTCAAGTTCTTTGAAAGCGGCACCCATGTTGGTAAGACCGCCAAGACGGAAGTCGGGGTTTGCACTGGAAGGATCCTGAACCTTGCACTCCCAACGAGGTGCGGTATCGAAGCAAAGAACCGAGAGTTTAACCTCTGCGTCGTCATTGCTCATGTTAAGTCTTGCAAGCTCAACCTTGATGTTCTCAACAGCGGTCTTAACCTGCTCGATCTTCTCACCGCTCATACTTCCCGAGGTATCAACGATAAGGAACAGGGGCATAACGTGCTTCTGCACGCCACTGGCACCA
Organism: Eubacteriales bacterium; assembly: GCA_045605175.1. GTDB lineage: Bacteria > Bacillota > Clostridia > Oscillospirales > CAG-272 > UBA1740. The sequence continues at coordinate 19,672 of JAZUPL010000013.1, forward strand.
AGGTCGTTGTCATCCTCAAAACCAAAGAAATTGTTATCCATTTTTTGTTTCCTCCATAATATAAAATTTATTATTTGTTTTTTTATTTATTCCTGTTTTATCAAATACTGTGGAGGCTTACCCCGAAAAAATCCTCGGGAGTATGCTCTCCAAAAAGCACGCAACTATCAGGCTTACTTAATAATTTCACCAATGATTGCGCCAATGGCTATCTTCATACCCATCTTGAACTCGGCAACCTGACCGTAGGATACGTCCTTTCTCGTTCCGTCAGGATAGGTTACAACCCAGGGAGTATCCTTCATCATATTGCCAAAGCCGTACATCTTCTTTGCAGTGTTGACCATAAACTTGAATGCAGGAACGTCGAATTCCTTGCAGGTACGGTCGAACTGGCACTTGAAGACCACGGTGCCGGGCACGATGGGGATAATTGTTCCGGGGAACTTAATCTTACAAGGAACGGTAAGGGTAGCCTTACACTTAGGACACTGAACCGCGCCCTGGGTGCTAAGGAATACGGGAGCCTCCTTACACTTGGGGCAGTCAACCATCTCGCCACGAAGACGAACTATTGTATCGATAAGCAAAGCCTCAACGGGACGGGACGCGGGGTTGGTAAGTCCCTGCTTGCCGAAGAAGGCAAGGAACATCTTGTGTATGTACTCAGGATATTGAGGCCACATTACAAGCACGTTTTTGTGCTTCTCTTTTACGGGTGCGTTTCTGTTATCGGTGGGATCAAAGAGGAATACGGGATCCTTACCGTAAACCGTCTTCTCATCGTTGTTCTCGGAATAAACGCCCTCCAAAGGGTGCTGGCCCGCCATCATAATACGGAAGAGTATGATAGCAAGCGAGAAACGGTCGGTCATCTTATCGGGAGCGTGTCCCATAACGACCTCAGGAGCCATGTATCTGTCCTTACCACCAACGCCAAGGTTCATTCCGTTGGGTGTGATGTTATCGTTATCGGCGATAAGCACCTCGCCTGTATCAGCCTTGATAAAGATGTTACCATTGTTAAGGTCCTGGTAACTAAGTCCACGTACATGGAGTTTCTCAAACGCCTGAATAATATTCAAGCAAGCGGTGAGCATTGCGCTTCTGTCCTTGAATCTTGCCTTGAACAGGAAGTAGTCTGTAAGCTCGATATATGTACCCATATCGATGAAGTCCATAATATATCCGTAGGAGTCCTGCGAGCCGGAGTGCCAAACGGTTACGTCCTGTGGCCAAACAAAATGCTTGGTAGGGGGTGCATTCTTCGAGTTAGCACAGAGGTTGTTGTAGAACGCCTCTGCCGCACTGATAGTGGTATCTCCTTTCTCGTCGGGCTCGGTCATCTTCTTGACTTCACCGTTAGCATTACAGCGTATCTGCTTTTTCCTTAAACCCCCAAGGTACGTGCTCTTGTACCACTTAAGAACTCTTGGTGCCCCGCCGTAATCTACGCCGTAGACAAGGCCCTGTCCTCCCTTGGCACTGATCAACTTGGTAATCTTGATTGTGACGCCCTTCTTGGAAACTATGGAATCACCAACCTTAAGAACCTTTCCCATTTTCTTGTCCTCTCTTAAAAGTATTTTTTATTTCTTATTCGCAAAATTCAAGATATTTTTGAAGAATAAAAGGCTAAATATTTAGTATATTAAACATCTTACAAAAATATTTAATTATATTATAGCAAATAAAGATGATAATTGTCAATAGTAAAATGTATATTAAATTAACAAAGATATAAAACCGCAAATAATCCAAAATAAAAATTTCATCGAAATGTAAATAATTGTTGTCTTTATACACCTTTTTGTCATTATTTTTATGCATAAATATCCAATTCTGACTGTATTTTCCTTATTATACTCAGTCTGTGTTTTCCCGCCTCGTTTTTTGAAAATCCTCTCCCCTTACGCTCTTTTCTTATAGCCAGTGCCACCCCGTGTTAAGTTTAAGTCTTTTTCTTCATCTTAAACCATAGGTTTCTTTAACGCCATATATAACTCCCCTCTATCGCAGATAAAAAAGGCAAACGCAAAGACAAAATCCTGCACGTCCGCCATTTTTTATTAAATTATCATATACTTAATTTACTTTGATATATTGATTTATTGTTTTATATATGTTACAATTTTGTTAAAAGTGATATAAAAAAAGGTGCAACGAAAAGAACGGTAGAAACATTGTAAACACCACGGCGTTACACGCTATGCACTTATGAACCACTACCACCACATATGTATAAAACCAGCCCTTAACACAATAGTTTATTTATAAATATTATATAAAAGAGGTAAAATATGAAAAAACTTATCCTGCTTACGTTCTGCCTTTTGGCGACCCTTCTGCTCCTTGCTTCCTGCGGCAACCCGACGCCGCGTCCCGTCCCGTTGACGCTTTGCTTATCGATACAATAGTTCGTCTTCGTGGCGAGATGGTTGACTGCCCCAAGCCTTACCGAAATCACCCTGCCAAGCACTCTTACAACGCTCGAGGGACTTTGGGATTGCTCCTCGCTTGAGAGCATTACTCTCCCCGAGGGCTTGACCACGTTGGGCACATACAATTACCCTGCTTTTGGAGGTTGCTCCTCGCTCAAAGAGATAATAATTCCCGACTAGGTTACAACCATATATCCTAAAACCTTTGAGGGCTGCACCTCGCTTGAGAAGATAGTCCTGCCCGCCAGTCTTGAAAGAATACCCACAGGTCTTTTCTCAGGGCTGCCAAGCCTTAAGAGTATAACAGCTCCCACCAACCCTCTTGTAGGCTTTGAAATGGAAGAGATAAGCAACTCGGATTTCCAAGCTCTTTATGAGCAGTATCTGCAAAACCCCAACGAATTTGAATATGCAATTGTCAAAATAAGCCAGGACTACGGCGGGAATGTAACCTACGCAAAGCTGCCCAAGGGCATACATAATGAAAAGGGGTTGGAATTTACGATTACCCGTGAGATTGGAGAAACACCTCTCTCTATATCCGGCAATATTTCTATAATTCTCGGCGAGGGCGTAACCGAGATTGGTGCGTATGCCTTCAAAGAGGCAAGGATTAAGTCCCTGACTCTGCCCAACACGCTTACAAAAATTGGCGAAGGGGCTTTCCAGTCATTTGGATTTATTGACTCGGGCGAACTCCTCCTCCCTGATAGTGTTAGCGAGATAGGAGCATCTGCCTTCTTCTTGGCTCAATTGGAAAAGGTCACACTCCCCGAGGGCTTGACTACCTTGCCGGACGAAATTTTCAGCGATGCTATTATAAAGAGCATTACCCTCCCCTCCACGATTACCGAGATAGGATATAGAGCCTTTTATAGATGTGAACAGTTAACAGAAGTCAACCTCCCTGCTTCACTTGTCAATATAGGCTCTTCCGCTTTTTATAATTGCTCCTCCCTGACAAGCATCACTCTGCCCCAAAACCTTACCACCATCGGCGCGTGGGCCTTTGAAAATACCGGACTTACCTCTCTTGAAATACCGAGGTCTGTAACCACCATAGGATACCAAGCATTTATTGGCGCACCTATCACAAGCGTGACCGGCGGCGAGGGATTAACCTCGCTTAAGACCGACGCCTTTAACTTTGATTTTATAGAAGAAACTACATACGGCAATGTTCGTTACAAGTTCCTCTTGGCTCTCGGCCCTGTATCTACCGACGTTGAGTGGATAAGACTCAAGCCAGGCTCTATTGTTGTAGCAAACGCCTTTGAAAACTGTCAGGCGCTCTATACTGCATTTATCCCCGAGGGCGTAACTCTTGGTAGTAATATGTTCTACAACAACAGCTCGGCTCTTCGAGTATTCCTTGAGGGCAGAGTCCCCACCGACTCCTCGGATTGGCGAGTAATTTACAACGAGGGAACGAGAGTTCTTATAGGTGGATATGTCCAGGTTGGCGCAGACCGTGTAAGAATGGGTAGCGTCACCGAAGAGGTAAATATAACCGAGGGCGGATTTATCTACAAGGACGGTACTATTTTAGGCTACGTTGGTGGCGAGAGAGAGATTACCTTCCCCACAAGCACCGAAGATATGCCTATAACCTCGGTTGGCGAGTTGGCTCTTGCCTATCGCTCTGACATCACCTCTGTAACGATAAACGGTATCAGAACCATATCCCCTCTTGCCTTTGCAGAGATGGATAACCTTGTATCGGCAACGCTTTCGGGTGTTGAAACGATAGACCAGCAGGCGTTTATGAATTGTACCTCGCTCGCTACCCTCTCGCTTGGCGAGGGACTCGGTTATATTCGTGCCTACGCATTCTACGGTTGCACCTCTCTTAGCGAAGTGACTATGCCCGCAACACTTTACACTATTATGCAGGGCGCATTTGCAGGTTGCACAGGGCTTACCTCGGTTAGCTTCGCCCCCGGCAACACCTCTTGGTCGGTGATAGGAACAACAACCGACGGCTATCCCGTTGAGGTTGAAGTGCTCGACCTCGCAAACAGTGAAACCGCCGCGGCAAAGCTTACATCAGAGACTTACTATATGTTCGCTAACACGAATATGTTAAATAATCAGTAAGCGATAAAAGCAAGGCGGCATTCCGCCCCGATATACAAATAAAATATACTCAAACTAAGTTAACATTAAAAACCCCCTTAAAGTTAAGCCGTAAAACCTCACGGTCGACTCGCTTTAAGGGGGATTTTTTGTTCTTATTTTTTGCAAAACTTGTCTTGCTTTGTATATATTTGTTTACAGAAGATAGATTGGCAACTCGCCACCGATGTTTATATATCCCTCGCCACTGCGCATAGCGACGGTTTCTGCCACCTCGGTAGGTGTGGGAATGTCAGTATTTGACACGGGGGTGGGCTTCTTAATGCTTTTCGTCCTCTTTTTCGGCGCGGGCTTAGGCTCGCTCTTTTTCTTTGGGGTAGTTGTTTTCTTTTGGCCAGTGGGAGCGTCTGCCTTTTTCTTCGGGGCGGTTTTTTTCTTTGTGGCAGGCTCTGTTGCTTTCTGCTCTGCCTCTACATCCGACACATCAACCACCACTACGGACAGGTCAATAGGCTCGACAATGCTACTGTTTTCCATATCGGGAGCAGAGGTGGTCACACGGCTATATCCGTTGTTTCTGACACGCTTTATAGAATCCTTACCTAACGGCATACTTCATAATCTCCTTTGCAAGTTTGACGTACTCAAGGGCAGAGCGACTGTATTTCTTGTAGGCGACGACGGGTTGACTGTTATCCTGTGCCCACTCAACAGCGGCATCCACACGAATATAGGTGTCAAAGAGCCTTGCAATATCGCCCTCTTTCAAGGTTTGTATAGTCTGTTTGAAATAGTTCTTCCTCTCATCCGCCTTGGTTATCGCAATACCCAGCACCTCAAGTTTTGGGGATATGTTACGCACCTGTGCAATAAAATCAAACATATTGGCAAGTCCAAAAAGTCCCCAGGGGCTTGCCTCAACAGGAATTACCACAAAATCCGAGGCACACATTATATTCATCACCCAGCCACCAAGCGTGGGGGGTGCATCTATCAGAACATAGTCGTAATATCCACGGGCAAGTATGGGGGATAGGCATTTTTTAAGTATCAACTCCCTTTGCCACTTGGAAAAGAGGTCAAACTCCACACCACTCATAAGCGAGGTGGAGGGGATAAGGTCAAGCCCTTGGTAGGGGGTTTCGACCACGTAGTCCGACAAATCCTTTTCGCCTTTTATCGCATTATATATATTCTTTTCGCCTGTGGCAAGAGCCATAGCCTCCTCCTCACCAAAGAAGGAAAGGGTGAGGTTCATCTGCATATCGCCGTCTATAAGCAATACACGTTTGCCAGCACGAGCCATAGCACAACCCACGTTTGAAACAGTGGTGGTCTTTCCGCTACCGCCCTTGTTGTTGGCGAAAGAAATCACAATAGTTCTGCTCATTCTTTATTCTCACTTTCGGTTTGGTTTTCGTCCTCGTTTAGAAAATCTAAAATTGCCGACAGACCCTCGCCCGTCACGGCACTAACAGGGAAAATTCTTTTGCACCCTGCAAGGCGCAGCCACCTTTCGACTCGCTCAACGTTGGCGTCAGGTTTATCTATTCCCGAAATAATGCCTATAACCTCACGGTTTACAAGGCTGGTAATACATGGGGAAAATATTGAGTACGGCTCGTTTGCACTAAGCACCAAGCCCACCACGTCCGCCTCATACGCATATAGTGCCAAAGCACCGCTTGTCTGCCGCAGTTCGGTATATTCGCCGGGCGTATCAATAACGGTATCAAGATAGTTTATATACTGCGTTTTGAAATATTTAATCTCTTCGCCACGCAAAGCCTGTGTAAGAGTGGTCTTGCCTGCGGCGACTCGACCTATCAAAATTATCTTTTTCATCCTTGTCGCCTCGTTAGAGTATCTTATGTCCTCGTAATTTCGCAACAGGTGTAGCCGAGTTTGTTAATCACGTATGAACGAATAGCGGTAAATGCCGACTCGACTGCAGACACGCTGCCTGAAATTATAAGAGTTCCTGTAAATCTATCAACAAATCCCACATCGGCGCCCGAAGATTTAAGAGCGATATCTGCGGCGATAACCGCACTCTCGGCAGGGCTTATGGTAAGAACGCCTATGGCACTCTTCGTGTAATCCGTCCTCGGATCAAGTCCAAGTTTAACGTAAAGCACGTCATCGGGATTTGCAATAATATGACAGAGAGTCACCTGCTTACCCGGGACAAGTTCCTGCACTATTCTCATATTTTCTCTCAGTTCCATATATATCTCCTTGCTCTTGTGAGCGTAAACAATTGTTTGCTTTTAATTAGTTTATCCACCTATCTGACATTTAAGTCCCGACTCCTCTGACACCGACAAAAGGTATTCCATTTTAGCACGGGTAGGGGGTTCTATATCAGGAAGCGAGTATTTTCTTCCAAGTCCCTCGTACTTATCTATGCCGAGCCTGTGATAAGGCAAAAGGTGATGCTCTTCTACCGTACCAAGGCTTCGAGCAAACATGGAAATGGCGCGTATCTCCTCGGCAGTATCGTTAAAGGTGGGGATAACGGGCGTTCGAATTATAAGTTCTACGCCACTTTTTGCAAGAGTCCTCGCGTTTTCTAAAATTCGCTCGTTAGGCATACCCGTATATTCCTTGTGCTTTGCCGAGTCCATGTGCTTTATATCCATTAGAACAAGGTCAAGGTGTGGCAGGAGTTTTTCTATCTCGGCAAAAGGGAGCGATGCCGCCGTTTCTATTGCCGTGTGAAGTCCGTTTTCCTTTGCGGCTCTTAACAAATCTTTGGCAAAATCTGCCTGTGCAAGCACCTCGCCACCCGACAGGGTAAGTCCACCGCCCGAACGGTCATAGTAAGGCATATCCGAGAGGATTTCGGGCATTATTTCGCCCACGGTGACATCTCTGCCCACCGTCTTCTGTTTTCCGCCCTCACTCATAACCTCTATTTCGTAGTTTTGGCTCTCAGGGTTACAGCACCAGGCGCATCGCATATAGCACCCTTTAAGGAACACTATGGTACGAATTCCCGGGCCATCGTGAATAGAAAACCGCTGGATATTAAATATTCTGCCTTTGGTATCGTATATACTCATAGTCTTCCTTTCTGTAAATTTGTGCCCTGCTTTTGGGACAAAATTATCTTCTATTTGCGGGCGAACACAGTTCGCCCCTACGTATTTTCCCCACGTTTGCGTAGCAAACATATCACGCCGAGTGAAGTGAGGTATATCACGTTTGCGTAGCAAACATATCACGCCGAGCACGGCGAGGCATATCACGCGTGTTCTCCGCAAGGGGACACGCCTTTTACCATCCCTGTTGGGTACGGTTAATAATATCGTCCTGCAAGGACTTGGAAAGCGTGGTAAACAGTGCCGAATATCCTGCAACTCTAACGACGAGCGTCTTATAGTTTTCGGGGTGTGCCTGTGCGTCAAGGAGGGTTTCTCTTGTCACTACGTTAAACTGCATATGCATACCCTTTTGGTCGAAGTAGGAACGAATCAGGGCAACAAACTTGCATAATCCCGACATTCCCTCAAGAGCCGAGGGGTGGAACTTCTGGTTTAAGAGAGTGCCGTTTGATGCTATTCCCTGCTCCAACTTTGCCACCGAGTTTGCAGTAGCGGTAGGGCCTTTTATATCTCTGCCCGAGGCAGGGCCTATGCCGTCTGCCAAGGGGGTGTATGCGAGTCTTCCGTCAGGGGTTGCGCCTGTTGTACCGCCAAGGGGTACGTTTGCCGAAACCGGATAAAGTCCTGCCTGGAACATTCCTCCACGGACGTTCTTGTACTTTTCAACTTCCTTGGTGTAGGAGTTTGCCACGTCGCGCGCGAACATATCCACCTCGAAAATATCGTTGCCGTACTTGGGGCAGTCCTCGTCTATGGCGCGCTTGATTTCTCTGTACTTCGCCTTCTCTTCGGGGGTAAGGGATGAACAGGTGGTCACCTCACGGTAGATAAGTTCCACGGCTTCGGTGGTTATCTCAATACCCTCAAGAGCAAGTTCGGTTGCTATTTCAAGGGTGAGTTTTTCCGCTGCCGCGCCCGAAAGAGGATAGCCGAAGTTTGCCTTCATAGCCTCGCGGAAGTCTGTCAAGGTGTATCTCTTCTCGTCAAAAACGAGTTTCTTTATGGCAATAAGTCCGTCGGTGTTGTTTGCAATACCAAAGCCCTGCGGTCCTGTGAAGTTGTAGATTGCTCCACCCTCCTGCAAGGACTTTCCTCTGCCTATACAATCGTCAACCATACAGGACTGGAAGGGCAAGGGGCAACGCACCGCGTGGGCGGCATCTATTGCGTTGTTGGCGTTGACAAGCAGTTTTATCATATACGCCTGCTGTGTCTTGTAGGCATTGTAGAATTGCTCAAAGGAGGTGATGTCCTCAACACGGGGGGTGTCAACACCTATCTTTATACCCTTGTCAACACCTGCGTTAAAGGCGAGTTCCATCGGTCTGCACATATTGAAGAAGGCAGCATCGTGCCAACCGTCGGTCTTGTGGGGTGCTTGTGGCTCTACGCAACCGATAATGCAGTAATCTCTGGCATCTTCGAGGGTGAGGCCTCTTGCCATAATCGAGGGAATTATAATTTCATCGTTGTAGTAAGCGGGCAAGCCTGTGCCAAGTCTTGTAAGTGCCGCCGCCTTGATAAGCAGGTCACGGGGCGAGCCATTCCATACTCTAATAGATATGGAGGGCTGGGGGAGCGGAACGTGCATAGCCGCTTCAAGGCACATATAAGAGAGGTCGTTGGTCGCATCAAGACCGCTTCTGTCCTGACCGCCGACAATGAGGTTCTGGAACATACCGTAGCCTGCAAAGCCGTCTGCCGAGCCTGCATCTCTTACCTTGTTTATATCGTTGAGTTTTACCCAGATGCAGTCGATAAGTTCCTGTGCCGACTCTCTGGTGATTATTCCACGGTCAAGGTCTGCCTTGTAATAGGGGTACATATACTGGTCGAAACGTCCGGGGGAAATAGAGTGTCCGCTGGACTCAACCTGAAGAAGAAGTTGTACAAACCAGAAGGACTGGCAGGCCTCCCAGAAGGAGGTAGCGCCAAACTCAGGCACTCTGGCGCAGTTTCTTGCTATTTTTTCAAGTTCGGCACGTCTTACGGGACATTTTTCGGTCTTTGCCGACTCTCTTGCAAGTCTTGAATATCTGCGCGCGTACTCGATAACGCCCTCGCAACTCTCAATAACTGCCCAGAGGAAGTTACTTCTCGCTATGTATTCGGGGTCTGAAACATCAAGGCTGTTAAGGGCGGCTTGAGCCTCGGATATGATACCGCGATAGCCCTTTGCCAAGACCTTGCCGTAGTCCACGCACACGTGACCTATACCGTTATAGAAGTAGTTGCCGGGAGTAAACACCGAGTGCTTTGTAAAGGCGGCATAAGCCTCCGGCGACATATTCGAGCGCGCCAAATCCGAGCAGGTGCGTCCGTGCCAATAGGGATATACCTCACGGAGTTCCTTTTTTGTCTTTTCGCTGATATAGAAGGGGTCTGCCGCACGTGTTGCCACAGTTTCAAACTCTGCTTCGAGCCACTCGTAGGAATACTCGGGGAACACCTGACATCCACGGGGTGAGGTCGTCGCACTTCCTACTATCAACTCGCCATCCCTGATAACGATAGGAATGTTGCGAAGTATGTGAGCAAAGGCGGCACTACGACGTTTTATTATAGGCAAGTCCTCGGTAGCACGGTAACTTTCGGTAACCAAAATTCCACGGCTGGACTCTATCTCGGGCATTTTCTCATAGAGATCTGCCACAAGTCTATCAATTCTTGAACTCTTATCTATTACGAATTTAATGCTTTCCATCTCTCTCTCCAAGCAATAAATTTATTACATCTGACTCCACAAATCCTCGTGGGGTGCTGCGATAACCGAGGTGGCAGACAGGGATGCTACGCTCTTGGCATAGTCGCTCGCCGCCTCTACTGCCGCAGTAACGTCACCAATTTCGCCCGTCAACATCACAACGCCCTTGCCACCCATTCCTCGGGAAACGCGAAGGTCGTATATACTGACACGAGAGGTCTTTACTGCAATATCTGCGCACTTGATAGCGCTCGCCGCAGAGAAGGTTTCTACCAAGCCAAGCGCTCCGTCGGGCGTGGAAGTGCCGGTGCCAAAGAGCGCCTTTATAACCTGCTCGTCTATCCTACCCATAATCGACGAGTCGATAACGTAACCGTCAAAACGAGTCACCACGTGATTTACTGCCGCAGTTATATTGGATATTGAGCCACTTAATATTATCTCGTATTTTCCGGGGCAGGAGGGGTGTGCCGAAACCATTTCTACTCCTGCACTTTTGAGTGCCGCATCGGCCGCCTCCACTCCCTTGGGAATACATTTTAATTCAATTACTCCAATAGCCTTATACATCTTAAACCTCTATCATCACTTCTTATCTATTCTGATACTGTCCCTCTGTACGCTTACAACGCCGTCAATAGATGCCGCAATGCTCACGGAAAGCCCCTCGCCGTACTTTGCGACGATATCTCCGCGAGTGACAACCTGTCCGTCCGAAACCACGGGGACTGCGGGCGCTCCGATAATTCTACCGAGAGGTATTTCCACACGGTCAAACTCCATTTGTCCTAAATATTCAGGGACTCTATCATAATTTCTCACACCAAGGGCAGATGACCATTTTTCGGAGGGTATCATTCTGTACTCCCTCTCCGCTCTGACCTGTACGTCCTCGGTGGCTATATATTTCATCTTATTTTTTGCAAGCAACGCCTTGTAACCGCTTATGACCGCCTTTGGCGATATTCCCTGGCTGCAAGCAAGACTCTCGCAAATTCCGCATCCGCAACAGAGCGTAGCAGAAATAACAAGACTTGGCTCTGCCTTTACAGCACCCATAGCAGTTCTTACCATTTTGTGTGGCTCAAGCGGATAACCAAGAAGCGCACGCGGACACATATCGGTGCATCGGGTGCATTGACAACAAGCGGTTTCGGCTCTGGTTATTGCCACTCGCTCGTTAAGTCTTTTTGCCTCTATTGCTCTCGTTTCGGTGGGCAAAACATTTATCGCTTTGGTGGTCTTTGTGACAACTGCGGTGTTGGGGTTTATAAGTTTACCCATAGATGGGCCGCCGTCAAGCACGCTGTGAGTGGGCGGGACTGTTATACCGAGGGCGGCAAGAATATCCTGCACTCTCGTTCCGACAGGGACTCTCACTACTGCGTGGCGCTCTACGTCACCGCCGACGGTGAGCCACTTTTCCCATACACGCTCGCCAAATTTGACAGCACGACCAAGGTTATACATAGTTTCCACATTATCAACTATAACCGCGGCGGTTATCGGGAGATTTCCCGGCTTCACTATCCTGCCCGTAGCCTGATAAATAATACTAATCTCGTCGCCTATCGGATAGACGTCGGGGAGAACCTTTACATATATTCCCGCATCAAGCGCCTGTCCGTCCTCAAAGGAAAGACGCTCGGCGGTGTGTCGCTTTACGCACAGGAGCGCTCGGGGAATATGGCAATATGCCATAACCTCGGATATACCCGCCAAAATGAGGGGCAACTCCCGTCCCATAAGCACGTAGTCGGTATATAAGAGTGGCTCGCACTCGGCGCCGTTCACCACCAGGGTGTCAGCCCCGTCGGCAAGTTTGGCATATGAGGGAAAACCCGCTCCACCGGCACCAACAATACCCGACTCCTTCATTAGTTTTTTAAGATCCATAAGCACCTCACTCCCTGCCGAGGGAGAAAATCATTTTAATCTACTATACCTACTATAACAGCATCTGCGGGGGCAGAGGTGTTACCCAGTGCAAGACGAGCCGACGAGCCGGTAGTGATAAGCACTATCCCGCCAATACCTGCACCTACCGAATCAATTGCCACTATGTAATCGTCGGTAAGCACTCCGTTTTTCATAAGTTGAACTTCCATAAACTTTGAGCCGACAAGAGCCGCCTGCTTTTTGGTTGACACTATGTGTCCTTTAATCATTCCTCTTAACATATCTATCTCCTCTTTATTCTTTTACAATCTTAACACGGCAGCCGTTGCCTATGCCGGTAGCATTTGCATCGTCGGTATCCACGTGCATCTCAAGACGGAAGTCCTTGTGGACTCTTACCTGTACGTCGTACCATCTGGTCCTGCGAGTGCCCTCGACATCTACCGTGACGTAGTCGCCGTCCTTAACACCAAAGCGCACACCGTCCTGTGGGGACATATGTATATGCCTGTTTGCTATGATACAACCCTCGCCGAGTGTGACAACACCCTTTGGGCCTATAATCGTGATAGGGGAAGAGCCTGCTATCCTGCCCGATTCTCTTACAGGGGGCTTGACTTTAAGCGTATAGGAATCGGTCTTGGATATTTCCACCTGCGACTCCCTTCTGACAGGCCCTAAAACTCTTACGTTTTCGATAGGGCGCAGCGACGGACCTATAATAGTCAAGGTTTCCTTGCAGGCATACTGCCCCGGCTGGCTTAACTCCTTCATAGGAGTAAGTTCATACCCTGCGCCAAAGAGGGTTTCGAGGTCTTTTTTTGACAGGTGTATATGTCTGTTTGACACACCCACAGGCACAGTGCCTTCCTCGTTGGCGGTTATAGGTTTTGATGTGTCCATACCCGCTATAACTCTTTTTACTATTTCCGCTATTTTATCGTTTAGATTTTCCATAGCCGCTTCCTTTCGTCTTGATAAATCCTTTGTATTGAAGAAAGGCTTAAAAAATTCAAGCCCTTTTTCAATACCCAAAGGCACGAGGCCTTTGGATATTGTGTCGATAACTAAACCTTCTATTACTTAATAGAGGGGAGAAGTTTCTCAACGTCTGCGTGGGGACGGGGAATAACGTGAGTAGCGATAACCTCACCAAGAGAGGTTGCCGCAGCAGAGCCTGCCTCAACAGCCGCCTTAACTGCACCGACATCGCCACGAACCATAACGCTTACAAGTCCGCTGCCGATTTTCTCGGAGCCGATAAGCACAACATTTGCAGCCTTTACCATTGCATCTGCAGCCTCGATAGCGGCTACAAGACCTCTGGTCTCTACCATTCCAAGTGCTTCCATTGTGTTTTCCTCCTATAAAAATATTTTTAATAACAAATCTATATTTTCAGCATAAGCCAAAAACCTTCTTTAAGATGAATGACGCAGCACGGGGTTGCCCTCGCCACAGTGAGCAACACCATGGCGAAGAAATATCAGCCCGTCGTCAAAAACGCCATTACATCGGGGTGAGGGCGTGCGATTACCTCGCAGCACTTCACCTTGCCGACCTCGGCAGCGGCCGCAGCACCCGCATCAAGCGCCGCCTTTACGGCAGAGACCTCGCCCTCGACAACAACCGTGACGAGTCTGCCTCCAAGACGCTTCTCGACGTGGATAAGTTTGACGTCGGCCGCCTTTACCATAGCGTCGAGGCCTGTTATTGCGGCGACCATCGCCTGCACTTCAAGCAACGCTATTGCCTTCATTTGTCAAGCCGCCCTTCCTGAATTACTTAATAACAGGAAGAAGTTTCTCAACGTCCGCATGAGGACGAGGAATAACGTGAGTAGCGATAACCTCACCAAGAGAGTGAGCAGCGGCAGAACCTGCCTCAACTGCTGCCTTTACCGCGCCAACGTCACCACGAACCATAACGCTTACAAGTCCGCTGCCGATTTTCTCGGAGCCGATAAGTACAACGTTTGCAGCCTTTACCATTGCATCTGCAGCCTCAATAGCGGCTACAAGACCTCTGGTTTCTACCATTCCAAGTGCTTCCATCATTTTTTGTTTCTCCTTTTAAGTGTTTTTTATTTTCATTTAATCTTGTTGCTTAAATAATTACCTGAGTTTGTCCTTGCCGAGTGCAGAAAGACGGGCGAACCACTCTATTTCATCGCTCTGTCTTGCGATGACCTTGTGAGTTATGTAAAGTTCTCTCTTGTCTGCCTCCATCTTGCCCGCAGCGATAGCCGCCTCAACAGCAGCCGCCGAGCCCTCAACCTTTATGGCCATCACCAGAGGTACTCTGGCAGAGTCACCTGCGGCAGGCTTGTTCTTGTCTATGGCAACGACCTTTACGTCCGCCGCCTTTGCCATGGCATCTGCCACGACTATCGCGGTCGCAAAGCCGAAAACCTCTATCATTCCAAGTGCCATAGGCTACTCCTTATTCTGCTACGTAGCAGATCTTAATTCCCTGCTGGGAAACGTTGACCTCCATAGCCTCATTGAGTTTGTCGAGGGGGAACTGGTGGGTGATAAGTTCCTTTATCGGAATTTTCATCTCCCTTGCCTGGCGAAGGAATGCCATGGTGGTGGGATAGTCGTCTGCGCTGTAATCCCAAGAGCCGACGATGGTTATTTCCTTGTTGCACATTGCGAAGTGGGGGTTTACCGAATATTCTCCGTTGTTTACGAAGAAGCCCATTTCACACATACCGCCGCCTCGACGAATGTACTCGTAGATATCCTTTGCCGCCGCGGGAGCGCCTGTACACTGGAAGGCAAAGTCAACACCTACGCCGTTGCAGATACCCTTAACGAGAGCAACTCTCTCTTCAAGCGAGGCAATTTCCTTGAAACTTATTACGGTTTTAGCACCAAGTTTCTTCGCCATATCAAGACGCTTGGGAGTGCCGTCGATAGCCACGATATGATTTACGCCTGCGGCACGAAGTACCGAAATCATAACCAGACCGACAGGGCCAAGTCCTTGAACGAGAACCTTGGAGTTGAAGTTTATAAGACCTGTGGAGTTTGCCCTCTTGAGCGCGTGAACGCACACACAAGCAAGTTCGAGGAGCATTCTCTCCTTAAGGTCAAGGTCGTTTACTACAAAGTAGGTCGAGCCCTTTCCTCTGATAAGCAGGTAGTCAGAGAACCAACCTGTCAGGGGTTGAGCGTCGCTGTGGGGGATAAGACCAAACACGCCCTGCTTGTCGCAAAGGTTGGTGTTGGCGGGTTGGTTGCGACAGACGTAGCACTCGCCACAACTGATAACACTGGTGACTATCTTGTCGCCAACCTTGATAGGCTTGCCCGAGGTGTCCGCCTTGATGTTCTTTCCGAGATAAACTATCTCGCCCGTGCCCTCGTGACCGAGAGTAACGGGAATAATGCCAAAGGGATCTGCCCGCCACTCGTGAACGTCGGTACCGCACACACCGCAACCCTCTACACGGACGAGAATATCGTCATCGGTAAGGGCGGGGACGGGAAACTCTTTGACCTCTATCTTCTTCTGTCCTGTAAGCATCGCAACTCTTGCGGTCTTGGGAATAGCGCCACTCTTCTGAACAGGGCCACCAATCTCACCGAGAATCTTACGAACGATGCTCTCTACCTGAGATGAACTGAAATTCATTTTTCTATCCTTTCCTTGATTAAATAATACGGAAACTTTCTGCAAGAACGCATCTGCGAAGTCTGGTAAAACTCTTCGCGCTGGTGATGCCCTCACCGGTAGGTCCTGCTATGGTGAAGGTGGTGTGTCCCTCGCCACCAAAGCCGATACCCGCATAAGAGGGTGCGTTCTTTACGAAAATCGTGGTCTCCACCGCCCTTGCAAAGCGGGTGAGGTTGTCTATGTTCTTCGAGTGCATATGTGCGGTGTGACGGTTACCGTGCTCCGCCTTTACTGCAAGGTCAATAGCCTCGTCGATGTCGTTAACCCTTACTATCGGAAGTATGGGCATCATCAATTCGTGCTGTACGAAGGGGTGTCCAAAGTCGGTTTCGCAAATAATGCAACGGACCTCGTCCCCTACGTGAATTCCAACCTTTTCAAGAATAACCTTTGCATCTCTTCCAACACAATCACGGTTTACTATTTTAGAAACCACGCCTGTCTTTGGATTTTTCTTGTCAACGAGGACAATATCTGCAAGTCTGTCGGCGGTCGCTCTGTCAATTTTGTAAGCACCAGCCTCTATCATCGAACTAATAAGTTCGTCGGCGATATTCTTAAAGGCAAACACCTCTTTCTCGGCAATACAAGGCAGGTTGTTGTCAAAGGTACAACCGTCGATAATGTCCTTGCCCGCCTTTCTTACGTCTGCGGTATCATCTACTATTACAGGGGGGTTGCCCGCACCTGCACCGATAGCCTTCTTTCCGCTTGACAGCACCGCCCTTACAACACCGGGGCCGCCTGTGCAAACGAGCAGTTTGATTACAGGGTGCTTATACATCACGTCAGCGCTCTCAAGCGTGGGCTTTACCACCGAGGCAACAAGCACACGGGGGCCGCCTGCCAAGGCACTTGCACGGTTGATAAGGTCAACCGCATAGTTTGAGGTTGCGATAGCACCGGGGTGAGGGTTAAACACAACGCCGTTGCCCGCTGCTATCATTCCGATACTGTTACAAATAACCGTTTCGGAGGGGTTGGTACTTGGGGTAATACTACCGACTACTCCAAAGGGAGCCATTTCGGTAAGCGTAAGTCCGTAGTCGCCGGTCTTTGCCTGGGATATTATGTCCGAGGTGCCGGGAGTCTTGTCTGCGACGAGAATATGCTTTGCCGTCTTGTGATCTACCCTGCCCATTTTCGTTTCGGCAACGCCGAGAGCCGCCATAATAGGCGCTTCCTTGCGAGTGAGGTCACGGATAACCGCGATTACCTTCTCCCTCTCGTCAAGCGACATAGCACGAATAGCCTTGTAGCCGGCGGTTGCCGCCTCAATAGCGTCATTCATATCCTCATAAACACCGATAAATCTGCGACCACAATAGCCTGTGGAATCCCACTGACAAGCCGTTGTCTTTTTTTCGGTGGTCTGTGTACCAAGACTGCGAAGAACCGATGCAACTACCTCTTCAATTTGAGCCTCTGTCCAATTTATAGCCATCTTTCTTCTCCTATCTTAAGAGGGGGATTATTTGCCGAGTGCCTCAAGCACCTTTCTGGTGATAGCGGCAACAACGTCCTCGCTTATCTCACTCTTAGGCTCTTCGGCATAGTCGATGCCGGGGTGACGACCGGGAATGTTCATCTTCTTTCTGAGTTCCATAAGTTTTTTAAGTTCTGCGTTGGGAATCTCGTGAACTGCACCAAGTTCCATAGCATTTTTGCAAATCTTTGCATTGAACTCAACCTCTTCCATAATGAAGAGCGCCTTGGTAAGGTCGCAACCTACGGTCAGAGCACCGTGGTTCTGAAGAAGGAACGCATCGTGGTTCTGGATATAGGGTTCAAGAGAGTCGGGAATCTCCATAGTCGAGGGAGTTCCGTACGCACAGGTGGGAACTTCACCGATGGTGAGAACCGCCTCGGGGAGAATGTACTGGTCAAGGTCAACGCCTGCAACCGTGAATGCGGTAGCAATCGGGGGATGAGCGTGAACTACTGCAAATACGTCAGGACGCTCCTGGTAAACTCTCATGTGCATCTTGATCTCAGAGGAGGGGTTGAGTTTGCCCTCAAGTTTGTTACCAAAACGGTCAACCTTGATAATCATATCAGGGGTAAGAACTCTTTTGGATACACCTGTGGGGGTGCAGTAGAATTCGTTGTCGGACACCTTTACCGAGATGTTACCGTCGTTTGCAGCAACGAAGCCGAGTTGATAAAGAATGTGACCTGCTTCGCAGATTTCCTTCTTAATTTCATAAACAGATTTCATTTTTTTCTTCCTTTCAGAATATATAAATTATTTATTAGCCAAAGCAAGTGTGTCAAGAGCAATCATATATTCCTCGTTTGTAGGAATAACGAAGGTTCTGACGGTTGCGCCCTCTGCGGTGAGTTCTACAATCTCGCCCGAGGGGCAGGTCATATTAAGTTCCTCGTCTATCTTGATACCGAGATAGGACATATCACGGCAGACGTTTTGACGAAGGACTCTGTCATTCTCGCCTATTCCCGCGGTGAACACGAGCACATCTACTCCGTTCATCTCGGCAACATACGAGCCTATAATTTTCTTGATATTGTGGGTGAGTATTTTAAGTGCCAGAGCAGCACGGGCGTTGCCGGCATTTGCTGCGGCGGTGATGTCACGGCAGTCGCTGGATACACCCGACACACCGAGAAGTCCCGACTTTGAATTAAGGAGTTTTTCTACCTCCTCGGCACTAATACCCTCCTTTTTCATTATATAGGGGGCAACGGTGGGGTCAATAGCGCCGCTTCTTGTTCCCATAGGCACGCCGTCCTGGGGAGTGAAGCCCATCGAGGTGTCAACCGCTCTGCCGTCAACGGTGGCAGTTATAGAAGAACCGTTACCAAGGTGGCAGGTGATAACCTTTGCCTGCTTGTCGCCTACTATCTCGGTCGCCTTGCCACAGACGAATCTGTGAGAGGTGCCGTGGAAGCCGTAACGGCGAATCTTGTACTTTTCATAGAGTTCGTAGGGAATGGGATAAATGTATGCGTGCACCTCCATACCCGAATAGTAAGAGGTGTCAAACACGCCAACGTGAGGCACGTCAGGCATTACACTTCTGCAAGCCTTAAATCCGCTTATTGCAGGCGGGCCGTGCAGGGGGTTAATCTCGACTATACTCTCAAGGTATTTAAGTTCTTCCTCACCAAGAAGCGAGGATCTGCGCAATTTCTCGCCACCGTGAGCAAATCTGTGTCCAACCGCGCCAATCTCATCAACGCTCGAAATAACTCCGAGTTCTTTGTCGGTAAGAAGCGAGAGAACCAACTCAATGGCCGCCTTATGATCGACCATTTCCACCTCGGCAGAATAGGTTTCTTTGCCGGGACGTTTGTGGGTAACAGCACCGCCGATGCCAATTCTCTCGCACAGTCCCTTTGCGATTACCTCGCCGGTTTCCATGTCGAAGAGTTGGTATTTAAGCGAGGAACTACCCGCGTTAACAACAAGGATCTTCATTTTCTTCTCCTTAAATATATTTTCTTTTTTATTTGATTTTGTAATAACTAACTTATATCAAGTATCCCTCTCTATATTTCAAGAGTTGGTTTTAGGGCCACAGAAAGCCTTTTTCTACAAAGGTGTTTAAGAATTTGAAGCCATCCTTCAAGACTTCCTTTTCTCTGTTTTCCAAAAGCCCCTCCCTTTGTTCTACTCAATAATTCTCTTGGAAATCAGTTCCTCCTCTTCCCTGCCAATTTCCTTGGCTCGGCTGGAGTTCTGATAAACCATTCTGTAACACAGCGCGTCTATTACGACCAATCGTGATAGATGCGAATTTAGTCCAAGCGAACTGTGTCTTGTTTCCTCGGTGTCAGTAAGAAGCACTATGTCGCTGATTCTTGCGATAGGTGACCTCTCTCTTGAGGTTATGGCAATCGTGGTGGCTCGGTTTGCCTTCGCCGCTCTCATTGCCTCGGCTATATCCTTTGACGAGCCGGATTGGGATATTCCTATCACGGTGTCACCCTCTCGCAGTTGCGAAACCGCTATCGCCTGCATATGTGTATCCGAATAGGCTGCACAATTACACCCAGCACGCAGGAACTTGTTGGAGGCGTCTTCCGCTACCGAAGCAGAAGCACCAAGACCAATAAGCACCACCCGTCTTGAATTAGATATAGCATCCACCGCCCTCGTCATCTCGGCTGCAGACAACGTCTTTTTTGTTCTTTCGAGTGACATATAAGCATCGTTACATACCTTCTCGAAGATAGCATAGGCGTCGTCCTCACCCGTGATTATGGGAGCAATGACCTTTTTCTCGTGTTCTCTTGCGAGATTTAACTTCAATTCCTGGTATCCCGAACAACCGAGCCTCTTTGAGAAGCGGACAATTGTCGCCTCGCTACTCTCACAGAGAGAGGCAAGGTCGGATATGGAATATGGCAACATCTCGCCAGAGTGAGAAAACAACCAATCAGCGACTCGCCGCTCTGACTTGCCCATCTCGTTATACATAAGTTGGGCTTGCAGCAAAGTCCTGTTCAATAACCTGCCTCCTTTCTCTGTTTGTTTTATGGCAAAAGACACGGGCTGTGCAATCTGCCTACAAGCGTTTTTGCAAGTAGTCATTTGTATAGAGTAGTCTATATAGTAGTGCGCTATACAGTAGGCGCATATAAGGCTAACATTCCCCGCCCTTTTGCCATTGTTGAGTTGTTTTTCAGGGTTATGAAAATAATTTTCATTTTATCATAAGTTTCAACGCAAAATTGTGTAAGTTATGAAAACTTATTTCATTTATTATGAAATTTACTTTCACATTTTAGATTTTAACAGAAAAAATCCTGTTTGTCAATGGGTTTTTATGATTTTTTTAGAAATTTTTGATTTATAAAATATTTTATATATTTTAATAAGTATTGAAACCCACTTTTAATTTCTCGGTATTTTTTGAAAATTATTTTCATTTTTTCGGGTTATTTGAAAAATTTGTTGAAAATTTGAAAAATTTTTTCATTTACAGTTTATTCACATTTTTATATTGTGACACTCGCCAAATCCTGACTATTTCGCTTGCTTTGGCTCAAATCTGCGGTTTTACGGACGGGATATGCAGGATTACTCCTTTGTATTGTATACAATTATAAATTCTCTTTTTGGGGGAATTTTATAGGTTTCAATAAAATGTTTGTCTAAATAAAAAGGGACTTGCTCCACCGAGCAAATCCCACAAAACTTGTTAAATTTTCCAGATCTCACATTTTTATCTTTACACATATACAACCTCGCCACTTTCAAGACACAGGCAAGCGAGCCTCCCGCCAAAGGTAGCGGCACAATCAATGAAAATCATGTTTCCGCTTTTATAGACCTCGTGTCTGCCCCAGAGCGAAATAGTCGGGGTATGCCCTACTACCACCGTCAGGTTTTCGTCATAATATACGGTGTCACCCTCGGGACGAGTGTCGCAAAGTTCTGACAGCGAATAGTCCTCAAGCCGACGCTGTGACGAATATCCACCAAGCCCCGCGTGAACGAGAATAAACCTGCGTCCATCCGAGGTCGTGACCTCGGCATAGGGGGCAAAGCCTCCGATATAATCAATCAACAATTCCCTCCGTTCAGGAGATAGACGACGAAAATCTCGTAGCGTTGTGTCACCGCCGTCCGACTGCCACATAGCAAGGCGGGACAAAAGTTCCCCATCAAGGATGCTTTCCAGATTTTCCTCGGTCACCACTTTATTAAGCCCGGATAGTATTATATACGCCATAAGGTCGTGATTTCCAACAAGGGGGTATATATTTTTTCGCTTTGACATATCCTCAAGCACCGCGACAGGCATAGGCCCACGGTCCACCACATCTCCGAGGACATAGAGGGTGTCCTCGTCCTTTAAGTTTATCTTTTTTAATAAGGCTATGTATTTATCATATTCGCCGTGAATATCCGAAATGCAATAGTTCACTCTGCCACCTCGAAATCCTCGGAAGAAAGACCGACACAAAATACAGAAATTCACGCACCTATATCGATTGTTTTCCGATTTTTATTTTACTATTATATTATAACATATTTTATGGGGGTTGTGTTGCCGTTTTAGAAAAAATATGCTTTTAGACAAAATGCTTTGACAGTCACAAAACTTGACACCGCAGCAAATTTGTGGTAATATAAGTTAGACGCCCCAAAAAAACTTTTTATGAGGCCTTTATGAAAATTAAAATTATCGAGAAGCCCTACTCCGCCGTTATGGCAGAGCATAGAGCAAAAAAAGAAAAACACCAAAAGCCAAAAAGACCAAACATCTTTTTCCGCACCCTGATGAAACTCGTCGCCCTGCCCGACCTTTGGGCAACCCACTTCCACTGTGATAAGGTGGGTATGGAACGTCTTGGCAGAAAAGAGCCCGCCTTTTTCCTTATGAACCATTCGAGTTTTATCGACCTTGAGATAGTTGCGGACATTTTATATCCCCGCCCCTTTAATATCGTTGCAACCACCGACGGATTTATCGGCAAGGACTGGCTTATGCGACAGATAGGCTGTATTCCGACAAAGAAGTTCGTGACCGATACAACCCTCGTGCGTGATATGCTTCACACGGTCAAGAAGTTAAAAGACAGTATCGTTATGTTCCCCGAGGTGGGCTACTCCTTTGACGGTACGGCAACCACCATGCCCGACACCCTTGGCAAGTGCGTCAAGATGCTGGGAATACCACTCTGTATGATAACCACATACGGTGCATTTGCCCGTGATCCGCTTTACAACAATCTGCACCGTCGCAAGGTTGACGTGTCTGCAAGAATGGAATACCTGCTCTCGGCAGAGGAGATTTCCAAAATGAGTGCCGAAGAGATAAACGCCCTTATTCGAGAGAAGTTTTCCTTCGATGCCTTCGGGTGGCAAAGAGCAAATCATGTAAAAATAGACGAGCCACTACGTGCCGAGGGGTTAAACCGTGTTCTCTATAAATGTCCTCACTGCATGGCGGAGGGCAAAATGCACGGCGAGGGAATATACCTCGAATGTACCGCCTGCGGTGCAAAATACCGCCTTGACGAATACGGCTCTTTGGTCGGGGAAAACGTCCAAGCCAAATTTGCCCACCCACCTCTTTGGTACGCCTGGGAGCGTGAGTGCGTAAGAGAGGAAATCCTGCGAGGCGAATACTCGCTCGATGTGCCCGTAGATATAATGGTAAGTGTGGACACCAAAAACCTCTTCCACATCGGAGAGGGTAGGCTCATCCACACCACCGAGGGCTTCCACCTGACCGACAACCTGGGCGAACTTGACTACAAACAAAAGCCCACCGCCTCATACAGTGTAAACTCCGACTTTAACTGGTACGAGATTGGCGACATTGTGGGAATAGGTGACGGCGAATGCCTGTATTACTGCTTCCCGAAGTGCGAAGGAGACGTGGTGACAAAGGTGCGACTTGCCGCAGAGGAGATATATAAAATTGTCTCGGCAGACCTTTCGAATATAAGAGATAAATAAGAACCTCGCAAACCCGCAAAGCGAGAAAGCCAACTCCTTAAAAACCTTTTATTAAAACAATATTACAAAAACCTCTTTAGGCAAAAACCAATTACGCCGCAAGGGGTTTTTCTTTTGTAAAGTTTTCCGACCAGAGGGATTTATTTGTATATTTTATTGACGAAACTTGCAGGTAGAGTTTCGGTGACATCTTATATCTACAAGGTACAGACGGAGGCTCAAGTATAAAGAAATATGCTATACATTTTTTATAACTATTGAAAAACATTTTTGGGGATATAATAAGGGTAAGAAAAAAATAAGGAAAAGAAAATGCATACCAAGGTTAAAGTTTTCACACACGACAAGAGTTTTTACAAATCACTTATTTTGCTATCCCTGCCGATAGCCCTGCAAAATCTGATAACCTTTGCAATAGGACTTGCCGACAATGTAATGTTAAGCCCCCTCGGAGATTCGGCGGTGTCGGGCGTGTATATGGCAAATCAGGTGCAAACGCTCTTGCAACTTCTGTCGGGTGGTATAGAGAGTGCTATTCTCGTCCTTGCCACCCAGTACCTCGGCAAGGGTGACACCGAGTCGATGCGCAGAATCTCTGCCATAGGTGTACGGGTAGGTGCATTGTTCGGTGCTTTGACAAGTATTGTTTGCATTTTCGCCCCCTCGTTTGTCCTCTCTCTTTTCACCAACAAGGCGGAAATAATTGACACGGGTGCCGAGTACTTATTCATTTTAGCCTTTTCCTTTATCCCTTTCACCATAACGCAGTCGCTTATAGCCACAGCGCGCTCGACAGAAAATCCAAGGATAGGAACTTATGTTTCTCTGCTCTCCTTAGCCACCAACGTCGGTCTGAACTATATACTGATTTACGGCAAACTTGGTCTGCCCGCCCTTGGTGTACGTGGTGCGGCTATCGCAACGTTAATTTCAAGGCTTATTGAATGTGCTATCATAATTATCTACACCCTTTTTATAGAAAAAAGGCTAAAACTGCGACTTATTTATCTCTTCCGCTTTGACAAAAAACTCTTTCTTGACTTTGTGCGTTACGGCGCTCCGCTTCTGCTCGGGCAGATTGTCTGGGCTTCAAACATGCTTATCGGCTCGGGTATTATGGGCAGGCAGAGCGAGGAAGGAATAGTTGCCGCCCTGAGCATAGCAAACACGATGCACAACCTCGCCTACGTCACTATGAACGGTATGGCAGGGGCCGTGGGCATTATAACCGGCAAGACGGTGGGAAGCGGTGACACCGAGAAAATGAAGGAATACGCCAGAACGACGCAAATCATTTTCCTCGCCCTCGGTCTTGTCACGGGGCTCGGTGTATGGCTCTTGAAATCCCCCTTTATCTCGCTATACCGTGTATCGGAGAGCGCAATAGCACAGGCGCATCTTTTAATCAATGTCATAAGTGTCACCATAATAGGCTCTTGCTATCAGGTTGCCTGTCTTTTCGGCTTGGTCAAGAGTGGGGGTGACACGGGCTTTGTCTTTCGAATGGATTTGATTTTCGTCTTTCTTATAGTTCTTCCCGCAGGGTTCATATCCTCTTGGCTCGGCGCACCCGGTTGGGTGGTTTTTGCCGCTCTGAAATGCGACCAGATACTAAAATGCTTCGTCGCCTTCTTCAAAATCCGAACCTACAACTGGATGAAAAATCTCACACGGGACGACACCCCGAAGAATTAACCTTTTTTATTATACGTTACACTCGCTTTTATTTCGCATTATTTTTAACTACACCCGCCCCCCTCTATCTAAAAACGTAAACGGTTGCCATCGGCAACCGTTTTTATTATTGTGTGCGGTTTTTCGGTTTTGCTTTTTGCATTCTTCTGTTTTTACACGTTTTGCAAGTTTTAACGCTCGTTCTTGCAGAATTTTCGCCAAAATACGCCAATTTTGTACAAACAAAGAACAATTTGGGGGCTTGACAAAACATGATTTCATATTATATAATATAGGCATATTATAAAAAAATTGTATACACTTATACAATCAGAGAAAGGAAAACGGAAAATGATTAGCAAAAACAGGCACTCCAACCTATTGGAGCATCACCAGTACAAATATTCGCTCCAAGATGTGGACAGCCCCAATCTTTACAGAGATATATATCCCTATACCGAAATCCCTAAAATTGCCTTCAATCACCGTCGCGTTCCTCTCTCTGTACCGGATGAAATTTGGATAACAGACACTACTTTTCGCGACGGTCAGCAATCAAGAGCCCCCTATACCGCCTCGCAGATAGTGGAAATCTTTAAAATGCTCCACCGCCTTGGAGGACCGAAGGGCCTTGTTCGCCAGAGCGAATTTTTTGTTTATACGAAGAAAGACCGTGAAGCAGTAGAGAGATGTATGGCTCTCGGTTACGAATTCCCTGAGGTTACCACCTGGATAAGAGCGAAAAAAGAGGACTTTGCCCTGGTGCGAGATATCGGTATCAAGGAAACTGGAATTTTGGTTTCCTGCTCGGACTACCATATCTTCAACAAGTTGGGACTTACGAGAAAGGAAGCGCTCGACCACTATCTTGGCGTGGTGAAAAACGCGTTTGAGGCGGGCATTCGCCCCCGTTGTCACTTGGAGGACATAACTCGTGCAGACTTTTACGGCTTTGTCGTTCCATTGGTTAACGAACTGACCGAGTTAAGCCACGAGGCAGGAATACCTGTAAAGATAAGAATGTGCGACACTATGGGCTACGGTGTTTCCTACCCCGGTGTTTCTCTGCCGAGAAGTGTGCCGGGTATTGTCTATGGCCTGCACCACTACGCCGACGTACCCTCGGATATGCTCGAGTGGCACGGACACAACGACTTTTACAAGGGTGTTGTAAACGCAGTAAATGCCTGGCTATACGGTTGCTCGGCGGTAAACTGCTCGCTGCTTGGAATAGGCGAAAGAACAGGCAACGTGCCTCTTGAGGCTATGGTTATTGAATACGCATCTATACGTGGAACGCTCGACGGTATGGACACAAGGGTGATAACCGAGATTGCCGAATACTTCAAAAACGAACTTGGCTACAACATTCCCCCAATGACGCCCTTTGTAGGTGACAACTTCAACGTCACAAGGGCAGGCGTACACGCAGACGGACTTATGAAGGACGTGGAAATTTACAACGTCTTTGACACCGAAACCATACTCGCTCGCCCCGCAGAGGTGGCAATTTCCAACACCTCAGGTCTTGCCGGTATAGCCTACTGGATAAACAAGCACTTCGGACTGACAGGCGACCGTCAAATAGATAAGCGCTCCGAGATAGTTGTACGTACCAAGGAGGCAATTGACAGACTCTATGCCGATGGTAGAACAACTCTTATGGGCGACGAGGAATTGTACGCACTTATTGAAAGCGTAGCCCCCAAAGCAAACGGAAGTTTTTAGTCTATCGACTATTTCTATTTAACTCTATTATTATTTCTTTATCATTAAATACGCAAGAATACAAGACAAGGAGGACTAAAGATGATAATCAGCGAAAGAACAAAATCACTTGAAGAACAGGTATATCTACAACTTGAAGAGGAGATACTCTGTGGCATTTATAAAAAGGGCGATACGCTTACCGAAACTTCAATTTCGAAAAGAATCGGAGTCAGCCGTACCCCTGTGCGTTCTGCACTGCAAAGGCTGGGAGAAGAAGGGCTTATCGAATTAGTCCCCAACAAGTGTGCCGTGGTAGTAGGCGTCACGGTGGATGACCTTATCGACACCTATCGTATTCGTATGCGTTTGGAGGGGCTTGCCACTGCTATGGCGACAAGCCACCTGAGCGAGGATGACAAGGAACGTCTAAAAGAGGCTATGGAACTGTCCGAATTCTATATGAAAAAACAGGACACCGAGCAACTTAAGGAACTTGACACCACATTCCACAGCACCATATATCAAGCATCGGGAAACAGAATGCTAAACAAAATACTCTCCGAACTTCACCGAAACATAAGAACCTACCGAAAACTCTCCCTGACCATGCCAGGCAGACTTGAAGCGAGCATAAAAGAGCATCGCGAGATACTTGAGGCTATGCTCGCAGGCGACTGCGATAAAGCAGACAGACTGACGAGCATGCATATCGAGAGGGCAATGAACAACATGGTAGAGGCTATGAAAAGAGAGGAAGAAGTGCTCGCCCTCGTGTGAGAGCATCTCATCCAGCACTATGCGCGGGTTAGATAACTTTTTTGAAAACAATTGTTTGCTTTTGTTAGGAGTTTTGTTTCAAAACCACACACCCGTGTTAAATAAAACCAAAAAAGGAAAGGAATTTACGTAATCAATGGGTTACACAATAGCCGAAAAAATTATTTATAGCCATTTGGTTGACGGAACGCCCGAAAAGGGCAAGGAAATTGGCATACGTATAGACCAAACTCTGACACAGGATGCCACGGGAACTATGGCGTACCTGCAACTCGAAGCGATGGGCATAGACCGGGTAAAAACAGATCTCTCGGTTGCCTATATCGACCACAACACCCTGCAAGCAGGCTTTGAAAACGCAGACGACCACAGGTACATAGCCACCGTGGCAAAAAAGCACGGCGTGAGATTTTCTCGACCTGGCAACGGCATTTGTCACCAGGTACATCTTGAGCGTTTTGCCACACCGGGCGGCACTCTTATAGGCTCGGATAGCCACACCCCGACCGCAGGCGGTATAGGCATGCTCGCTATGGGTGCGGGCGGTCTTGATGTGGCGGTGGCTATGGGTGGTGGTGCTTACTACATCACTATGCCAAAGATGATTAGAATAAACCTCGTAGGAAAACTTGGCGACTTTGTTAGTGCCAAGGACGTTATTTTAGAGGTGCTTCGCCGTCTTGGAGTCAAGGGTGGCGTAGGCGCAATTGTCGAATACGGCGGTGAGGGGGTTTCCTCGCTTTCGGTACCCCAGCGTGCCACCATTACCAATATGGGCGCAGAACTCGGTGCTACCACCTCCATATTCCCCTCGGACGAGGTGACAAAACAATTCCTTGTAGCCGAGGGCCGTGGCGAATGCTACACTCGGATAGAGGCGGACGAGGACGCAGTTTATGACAAGGTTTTAGAGATAGACCTCTCTACCCTATCGCCTCTTGCCGCCTGTCCACATAGCCCCGACAATGTAAAGACGGTAAAGGAACTTGAGGGAATGAAGATAGACCAGGTTTGTATCGGCTCTTGCACTAATTCCTCTCTCGTGGACCTCTTAACCGTAGCCCATATATTAAAAGGAAAGACGGTGCACCCCGACGTGTCGCTCTCTATCTCCCCCGGCTCAAAGCAGGTATATACTATGCTTGCCGAATGTGGCGCTCTTGCCGACCTTATCGCAGCGGGAGCAAGAATTTTGGAGTGTGCCTGCGGACCGTGTATCGGTATGGGCTTCTCTCCGGGAAGCGGAGGAGTGAGCCTTAGAACCTTTAACCGAAACTTCCTCGCCCGCAGCGGCACAAAGGACGCCGAGGTTTATCTCGTTTCTCCCGAAACCGCGGCGGTATCCGCCCTCTGTGGAGTATTTACGGACCCAACCATGTTGGGAATTGCCCCGAAATTTGAACTGCCAAAGGAATTTAAGATAAACGACAATATGATAGAAATGCCCGCACCGAAAGACCTCGCCCACGAGGTGACGGTCGAGCGAGGCCCGAATATAAAACCCATTCCCAAGGGTATGCCCCCAGAGGAAAATCTTGTAACAAAACTAATCCTTAAAGTTGGCGACAACATAACCACCGACCATATAATGCCGGCAGGAAGCAAAATTCTACCTTATCGATCTAACGTACCAAAACTATCCGAATTCTGCTTTACCGTATGCGACCAGAACTTCCCTGATAGAGCGAAGAGAGAGGGCGGCGGAATAATACTCGGCGGTCACAACTACGGACAAGGCTCATCCCGTGAGCATGCGGCACTCGTACCCCTTTTCCTGGGTGTCAAGGCGGTTATCGCCAAGAGTTTTGCAAGAATTCACGCAGCAAATCTTATAAACTTCGGAATTCTGCCTCTTGTCTTGAAGTGCGAGGAGGACTACGACGCCCTTTGCGAGGGTGATGAACTCTATATTGAAGGACTCGCCTCGGCAGTAAAGGACAGCGACGAGGTAACACTCAGATGTAAAAACAAAAAAATACCCCTTTTGCTCTCTTTAACCCGAAGACAGAGAGATATTATCCTGTCGGGCGGACTTTTGGAGTACACAAAGGCGAATAGCGAGGAAAAATAATGTCAACAAATATTTACAACGAAAGACTTGAAGAAGCCTGTGCAAAATTTCGCAGAATTTTGGAGCAACAACTAACCCGTGTCGAAAATATGAAGGCTCAAGGCGATTTTGTGGACTACGAAAATCTCGACACAATAAGGATAGGAATATGTGGCGGCGACGGCATTGGCCCGACGATAACCAAGGAAGCAGGCAGGGTGCTTGCTTTTATCCTTGACGACCTTGTAAAGGCGGGAAAAATAACCTTTGTACCTATTGACGGACTGACTATTGAAAACAGAATTGCGGCAGGCAAGGCTATTCCCGACGACGTAATGGAAGAACTGAAATCCTGTCACATTATCCTGAAAGGTCCAACCACCACACCCCAAAAGGGCGACGGTATGCCTAATATTGAGAGTGCCAACGTCGCTATGCGAAAGGCTCTTGACCTCTTTGCAAACATTCGCCCTGTAAAGGTGCCCGACGAGGGAATTAGTTGGTGTATTTTCCGTGAGAATACCGAGGGTGGCTATGCCGTAGGCTCGCAGGGCTTCAACGTCACCGAGGATTTGGCGGTGGACTTCACTATAACTACAAGTCAAGGCTCCGAGAGAATTGCAAGACTCGCCTACGACTACGCGAGGCGAAACGGCCTATCAAGAGTGTCGCTCGTCACCAAGGCGAATATCATCAAGACCACCGACGGCAATTTCCTTGAGGACTGCCACAGGGTGGCAGAGGAATATCCCGAAATTACCACCGACGAGTGGTATGCCGATATTATGACGGCAAAACTCATCGACAAAAAGCGACGCCGTGACTTCCAGGTGCTTTTACTTCCCAACCTCTACGGTGATATTATCTCGGACGAGGCTGCCGAATTCCAAGGCGGTGTCGGCACGGCAGGCTGTGCAAATATTGGTAAAAAATACGCAATGTTCGAGGCCATTCACGGCTCTGCTCCCCGAATGGTACGCGAGGGGCGTGCTAAATATGCAGACCCCTGCTCTATGCTCCGTGCCACGGTTATGTTGCTCTCGCATATAGGTCTGCAAGACAGAGCGGACAGGCTTGAAAGAGCGCTTGACATCTGCTCCTTTGAGGAAAAACGCCTCGTTATAACAGGGCGTGATACCGGTGCTACCTGCGAGGAATTTGGCGACTACGTAATGGAAACCTTAAAAAGTCTTTAAGTCCTGTTTTTCATTCATGTAAACATATCAACAGTTGTAACAAAATCGCCACCACGTTTTATACGCCAACCTATGTATAATTCGTTTTAAGGCGTACTCCATATTTTACAAAAAAAGGCTTACCCACCTTTCGCTTTTTGCAAGAGGAGAGGGCAAGCCTTTTCTATTTCTTCTATATTTAAATATTGTTCTTGAAAAATTCCAAGGCGTTGAGCCCTGCTATACGCTCTGTGATACGCTCACCATATCTTTCAAGAAGTAAATCTATGAGCCTGTCGTGAATACTGCTCTTCTCGTCGAAGCCCTCGGGATAGGAGTCAATGCCGTCTATATCAAGGCCGAAAGCAAGAGCGTTTTCCCCAATATTTTCAAGGGCGTAGTCTATCTGTCGATATATATCGTCTACCGTAGCCCTGCCGCTTTCGCTTAAGAATGAGGGGCAAAGATTAAGCCCTATTACGCCGCCCCTTCTTGCTATGCCTTTTGCTATATCGAGGGGGAGATTGCGAGATGCGCCGCAGACATCTCTAAAGTTGGAGTGGGTTGCTATTACCGGATAGGCGGTTAGGTCGAGCAGTTCTCTCGTCGCCCTGTCGGACAGGTGTGACACATCTAAAACTATACCAAGTTCCGAGCATCGACGAACCATAGCACGCCCCTCGTCGGTAAGACCGTAGTCATCCGTCTCACCAGAGCAGGCGGCGAGTTCGTTAGAATCCCAGGCAAGCCCCAAGACACGAAGCCCCGCACGGTATAAAGTTCCCAGTTCCTCGGAATCGGCAAACAAGCCTCCACCACCCTCTACCGAGAGTATAACAGAGCGTTTGTCACATTCTATGGCGAAGTTCAAATCGTGACAGTTTGTCACCTCGACCAGTCGCAGTCGCTTCACTTCGGAGATGAACACATCAAGATAGTGCATAAGTTTTCGTCTGCGAGCCTGTGCCGACTCCCCTCTCGCAGGAACAAACTCTGCAAAGAGTTGAAGTTGCGGATACTCTCGCGACATATTGTATCTTGTGACAAGACCGTTATCGGCGTTTACTCGGGACAGACTGTCACAGTGCAAATCGGCAATATACATAGATAACCTTTCGCTTTGGTTTTTTACATTGTTTGACCAAAATAAGTATATTTGTTCGTACTCTTTTATATTACTACAATATTTTCCCTTTGTCAATTGTTTTATTTTTGAACAAATAATACCTACCTCTTGACAAAACGGGTGATAAAAGGTATAATTACTATAAAACACGACCGAGGCAGAGAGAGTATCGTGGGAGTAGGCTTACAGAGAGAGGGCGGATGGTGCAAGCCCAAAGCAACACTGCGTGAAGCATTCTGCCAAGTGGGGGGCGAGAAAGGCAAAGCCACAAGTCCCACGGGCACGCCCGTTAAAGCGTAGGCTCACAGAGCCCGAGGGCATCTTCGAGAGGAGTGCCGAATTACGGTGGTAACACGGGAAATCCGTCCGTAGCATACATAGGTATGCCACGGACTTTTTTATTTAGGAGGATATATGAACAAGGAACTACTCAAACTAATTGAAAACAATGCAAGAATGTCACTCTACGATATGGCGACGGTGCTTAACATCACCGAGGAGGAAGTCGAGGAAGAAATCGCCCGTATGGAAAACGAGGGTGTTATCCGCGGCTACAAGACCGTAATAGACTGGGACAAGGTGGACACCTGGACGGTTAGCGCTATTATCGAACTTAAAGTAGTACCCAAGGCAGGCTTTGGCTTTGAAGAGGTGGCAGAGCAAATTGCCACATACCCAGAGGTAGAGTCGGTATCCTTAATGTCGGGCGCCTGCGACCTGACGGTGACCGTCAAGGGCAAGACCTTCCTTGAGGTGTCAAACTTTGTGGCAAAGGAACTGGCATTTATTGACGGGGTGACCTCTACTGCAACTCAATTTATTATGAGAAAATACAAGGAATACGGCGTTGAACTCACAAGAAGTGAGGACGACGGAAGGAGCAAAATTTCACTATGATAGATTATACAAAGATTTTGTCCGAAGCCACGAGAGAGATGAAACCGTCGGGAATACGCAAATTCTTTGATATAGTAAACAAAATGGAGGGGGTAATATCTCTTGGTGTCGGCGAGCCGGATTTTAGAACACCCTGGCAGATTCGCTCGGCAGGTATTCGCTCGCTTCAGAGGTCGAATACCCGATACACCTCAAATCGCGGACTTGACGAACTGCGTCTTGAAATATCCCGTTACCTGTGCCGCAAATACGGCGTGGAGTATGACTCGGAGGAGGAAATTCTCGTCACGGTGGGTGGTAGCGAGGCGATAGACGTTGCCATAAGAGCCGTGACAAACCCCGGTGACGAGATTATAATTCCACAGCCCTCCTATGTTTGCTATGAGCCTATAACCCGACTGGCAGGCGGAGTCCCCGTCATCATTAACACTAAGGCGGAAAATGACTTCAAACTGACAAAAGAGGAACTTCTCGGTGCAATTACCGAGAAAACAAAGGCTCTTATACTTCCCTACCCCTCTAACCCCACGGGCGCTATTATGGAGAGAGATGACCTTGAAAAGATAGCCGAGGTTTTAAGAGATAGGGATATAATAGTCATATCCGACGAGATATATGCCGAACTTACCTACGGCGGCAAAAGGCACGTGACCATAGCCTCGCTCCCCGGCATGAAGGAAAAGACGATATTGATAAACGGTTTTTCCAAGGCGTCTTCTATGACAGGGTGGCGAATGGGCTATGCCACAGGTCCTGAGCCCTTGATGAGCCAGATTACAAAGATACACCAATACGCCATTATGTGCGCACCCACCACCTCGCAATATGCAGCAATAGAAGCGCTTCGCTCCTGCGACGGGGAGGTGGCGGAAATGCTCGCCGAGTATGACGTAAGAAGAAAGATAATAGTCCAAGGCTTTTGCGACTTAGGTCTTGAATGCCGCGAGCCAAACGGAGCGTTTTACGCCTTCCCCTCTATTAAATCCACAGGGCTATCAAGCGAAGAGTTTTGCGAAAGACTGCTCTATTCCAAGGGCGTGGCGGTCGTCCCCGGCACGGCTTTCGGCGAGTCGGGAGAGGGCTTTATCAGGGCTTCCTACTGTTATTCTACCCTGCATATCAAGGAGGCGCTAAGACGTATAGGAGAGTTCCTGAAAGAGCTAAAAGAGAACTGAAAATTGGCAATTGAAAATGGAAAGTTAATAATTGGCAATTGAAATTAAACAAAAAAAGAACAGACACGCAAGAAAAAATCTTGTATGTCTGTTCTTTTTTTGTTAGTGAAGTTTTGCTACGCAGTGAATCTGTGCGTTGCACAGTGAAGCCATTACGAAGTAAAGTTATCTTCGATAATGAAGTTCCGCTCGGTGGCGAAGTTTACTATCAGTCGATAGTCATATCAAGTTTGAATCTCATTATCTTGCGAAGAGTATTCTTGGGGAATTCCTCGGTACGAACCTTAAGCACGCCTATCTTCTTGTAGGGTACGGCAGTCTTATTGTACTCGGTGACAAACTTCCACAGGTATGTGTGAACGTCCTCTATACCGTTATTTTTCATATAGTCATAGTCGGGGTAAATCTCAGCAACTATCTTGTTCTCCTCAAGTCCTCTCTTGGACTGTCCTTCGTAAACAATTACGTCGATAACGCCTGGGACGGCTATGAACTCGCTCTCTATCTCCTCGGGGTAAACATTCTTACCGTTGGAGAGAATGATAAGGTTCTTCTTTCTTCCGGTTATGGTAATAGAGCCGCCTCTGGTAATCTTACCGTAGTCGCCGGTGCGGAAGAAACCGTCCTCGGTCATAGCCTCGGCAGTTGCCTCCTCGTCCTTGAAGTAGCCGAGCATAACGTTGGGGCCCTTGACACAAATCTCGCCCTCGCCGTCCTCGTTGGGATCGTCAATACGCACCTCGTCGCCGTCAATGGGGAAGCCGACACTTCCCTTTACAATTCTGCCCGTGTGGTTTACCGAAATAAGCGGACCGCACTCGGTTATACCGTATCCGTTAAGAATCTCGATGCCTATTCCGTCAAAGAAGTCTATCATATCCTGGTTAATAGCAGCACCACCCGAAACGATAAGGCTAAGTCTGCCACCAAAGGACTCAAGTATCTGACCGAAGAACTTTCTACGCAGGTCAATACCTATCTTGCGTAAGAAGTTGGACACTTTTATCATTGTGTTTACGGTTTTAAGTTTGCCCTTATCCTTAAGGGTTGCCTGTATCCTACGGTAGAAGGTTTCGATATAAAGAGGCACCATAACCAAGTGTCCCGGCTTCTGCTCCTTAAGTTCGGGGAGAATATAGCGAATGCCCGAGGAAATATATACCTCGATACCCACGCTGTTCTGTCCGTAAATCGAAACGGTAGAGCCATAGGTGTGGTGGGGAGGAAGCACGCCCACCGACTTGTCCGAGAAGCCGATGAATCCTACAACATCCTCAAGGTCCCAGGTGAGAGCCTTCTGCGAGAGCATAACGCCCTTGCCCTTGCCGGTAGTACCCGAGGTGAACACGAGAAGCGCCATTTTCTCGTTGTCTATTTCTCTGTTAAAGTAGGGCGCACTGTCAAGAGCAAATTCCTGGACTCCCATTTCCAAGAGGGCGTCAATTCCCTCGCCCGTCTTGATAGGCTGGTCAAGTCCTACCTCTTTTGCTATCTCTTCGCCCTTGTCAAAAATGTCCTTGTCACAGATAAGCACCTCTGTATCCGCCTTCTTAGCCGTAGCCGAAAGGTCGGCAGTCGTCCAATCTCTGTCAAGCGGGATAAGCACCGAGCCTGTGCAAAGCGCAGCGTAATAAACCAACACCCAGTTGTAGGAGAGTTTACCAATAAGCGTAATATGCTTGCCTGCATAACCCTCTTTTATAAAAGCGGTGGAAAGGGCGCGGACATCGTCACGGAGCTCTTCGTAGGTCTTTCTTACAATTTGGTCCTCTTTATCTCTGGGGTTTATTCTATATGCATACGCGCCGTGGTCCTTAAATCTTACACCCACGTCCTCTATCATCTCGCGGACGTTTTCGTAGTGATATCTTTCGCGAATTCTTCTCTCTGCCATTTTGTTTTCTCCTTTTTATAAAATCAGGTAGTTTTTGCAGTTAATTTTTCAAAATTTCTGTGAAGTTTTTCAAGAGTGATGTAGAAAGCCTCAAGTTCCCCCTCGCTTATTCCCACGTCAACCGTGCTTTGAATACGCATAGCCTCCTCGGATATCTTCTCTGCGAGTTCCCGTCCCTTTTCGGTAAGCGAAATGCGGGCGTTATATTTTCTTCGTCTGCCCTTTACCTCGGCTAAGGCGATATATCCGCTTTCCTCCAAAATTTCTATCTCGCGTGAAACCAAGGAACGGTCTATCTTTCTCGCCTGTGCAATCTCGGCAGAAGTAAGCCCTTCGGGATTACGCCACAGGTGATACAGCCACAAAAGATGCACGCTTTTGACACCCAAAGCGGGGGCAATTTCGTCCTTTAATTTGTTTATACCCTTGTGAATACCGTCAAGCAAAAGGGTAAACCTCTCAAATCTGAAGTTGTCCAATTATCTCGCCTGCTCCTTTCTCCCTCTCGGATTAGTTGACCGACACCTAAGCAAAGGGCAAAAGCCTCGCACAAGTGCGACGAATACGCCACGCTAAGATGTTTACCTGTCAACTTCCAAAAACGATTATAACACAAGTTTTCCCCATTGTCAACAATTATATTTACATAAACACGTGCGCCCTCGACTTTATCCTTGATATTCGTTGCAGAAAACATTTTTTAAAAACACAGTGTCCCTCTCACTGTCGCGATACAAAAAAGAACGGCTTGCGCCGTTCTTTTTTTGCTTTTATTGTTTGGTTTTTGTTTTGATGTTGTTTTTTAGTTTGGTTTCTTTTTTGATTGTTTGCTTTTTACATTAGAGGTTAATTTTCTTGCTTTAATATTGGGGGGTGGTTTGTGCCTGATATTAGAGGTTAATAGTCTTGGAGATGCCGTAGAGTCTTGCCATATACGCCTGCTTTGCCTTGACGTCGGCGCGCATACGGGCAATTTCTTCCTCGGTAAATCTGTCGAGGTCGCCGTCCTTAAGTTTGTTCTTATACATTCTGTCAAGAATAAGCGCGTAGTTGATATCTACTGCAACTATCTTACCCTGCTTTTCGCACATAACGAGGTTAGAGTTGCCCTTGAGCAATTCCTCAACCGCAATAGCGCCCATAGTAGAGGCAAGCACACGGTCACGAAGATTGGGGTTGCCGCCACGGACGATGTGGGCAAATCTTGCAAACTTGCTCTCAACTCCCGTCCCCTCCTCGATAATCTTAGTAAGAGCAGGGCCGTACTCAGAGCCGACGCCCTCGGACACGATAATTATGAAATTGCGCTTTCCAAGCTTGCGAGCGTGCTGAATATGCTCGACAAGTACGCTCGGGTCAAAGTGGAATTCGGGAATAACCACTGCAGTAGCACCCGAGGCGATACCCGTATGCAGGGCGATGTCACCTGCACCTCTTCCCATTACCTCAACCACGTTGCATCTTGCGTGGGACTCACAGGTGTCGCGGAGTTTGTCAACGAGTTCTATTACCGTGTTCATAGCGGTATCAAAGCCTATGGTATTGTCGGTAGAAGTGATATCGTTGTCGATAGTGCCGGGCAGACCGATACAAGGCACGCCGTGGGCAGTGAGGTCGGTAGCACCACGGAATGTACCGTCACCGCCGATGGCTATAATACCGTCAATGCCAAACTTTTTGCAGGTTTCGACAGCCTTTGCCATACCCTCAGGAGTCTTGAACTCAGGGCAACGGTCGGAGTAAAGTATCGTTCCGCCTTTATTGATAATATTTGAAACGTCACGGAATTCAAGAGGACGGATATCTCCGTCGATAAGTCCCGAATAACCGCGATATATGCCCATTACCTCGACTTCGTGGGAAAGTGCAGTACGAACCACCGCACGTATTGCCGCATTCATTCCGGGAGCGTCGCCGCCGGAGGTAAGCACACCTATTCTTCTAAATTCTTTCATAACAAACGCCTTTCATAACCTTAGAGAGGAACTCTCTACTATATTAAAAACGGCAAACAGAGCCTAATTGTTATTATTATACAACAACAAAAAACTATTTTCAACATTAAAATTAAAAAATTTTTGTCAGATTTGGCAACTAATTTTGTTCACTTTGCTACTATATCCCCGATTATCTTTATTTTTTCGAAAAACATTGTTCCATTTTGTTGACAATATAATATTTTAGTGGTATAATTATAAGAAATTTGGGCGCATTATTTTTCCCAAATTTTGTTTGCTTATAAACCTGTTTGCCATGACGGATAAGTCCCGTTACACGGCAACGCGACCAATATAAAAGGAGGGCCCACAATGTATATTGCTTTGATAGCGGAAGACAACAAGAAAGAATTGATGGCACAGTTTTGCATTGCCTACTCAGGAATACTCTCTAAGCATAACCTCTGTGCTACCCACATTACCGGCAAGTATATTTCGGACGCCACCGGACTTGAGATAGAAACTCTTCTCGCGGGCGATTACGGTGGAACTGATCAAATATCCTCTATGGTTTCCTTCAACGAAATAGATATGGTATTCTATTTCCGCATCACCGACTCGGCTCGCGAGGCAGAGGAGTCCGAACTTAACCTTCTCCGTCTGTGCGACGTATATAACATTCCCCTTGCGACCAACATCGCTACTGCCGAGGCGCTTGTAACCGCCCTTGACGCAGGAAATCTTAACTGGCGCGAATTTATAAATCCTCGCAGTGAATACAATATGAAAAAGAAAGGCAAGTTCTGATACAGCCCCTCAAACGAGGTAGGCTTTCGGCGAAAACACGCCCCCCGTCAGGAGTAGCCCATAGGCTGGCTCAAATCCCCATATCGGTTTGAGGCAGTCTTTTCTTTACCAAGGAGAAAAAATGAAGTTTGTCAAGATAACCGTCCACTCTGTTATAGAAAACGTCGATGAGCGGGGCATACCAGAGGACGAGCCCGAAATAAGCATCTCTACCCACTCAGGCAGTTTGCGGGACGAGGGTGAAATACTGCACCTCGGCTATACCGAAGAGGGCGAGGGCGCAAACGTGGAGTGCCACATAGTTATATACCCCGACGGCGGCGTTTCACTCTCTCGACGTGGCGCTATCGTCAGCGATATTCTGTTCAAAGAAGGTGAAGAGTGCCACACCGTCTATTCCATTCCCCCCTACAAATTTGATATGACGGTATATACAAAGCGTGTTCGCTCTGATATGAGTGCCGAGGGTGGAATTTTACGCCTTTTGTACTCGATGAACGTCGGTGGCCAAGAGAAAAAGGTGCAGATGAAAATCACCGTAAAATAATTCCGAAAAGGCATAATTAAAACACAGGCAAACTGTATAACCCTAAAAATTTATAAAAGATAGAAAATACTTCAACACTAAAACCGACAAAGCGCTCCAAAAATCAAAAGAAAGGATAGCCCTCATGATGACCGAAAGCGAACTTAAAGCAAGAATAAAGCAGGGAAAACTCGGCGGTTGTTATATCTTCACGGGCGAGGAGGACTATCTCAAGCGCTTTTACCTTGGGGAGTTTCGAAAGGCGGTAATAACCGACGACGCCTTTGCTTTCTTTAATCACGTGGTGTATGACGGCGGTGCGGTTGATTTTGCCGCCATATCCGACGATATAAAAGCGCCGCCGATGATGAGCGACCTGAAACTTATAGAGTGGAAATACCCCGCCTTTACCAAGATGAAAAGCGAGGACTTGGGCGCTTTTGAAGAGGTTCTTGCCCTTCTTAAAGAATATGACAATGTGGCGCTTTTGTTTCTTTGCGCCGACGGCGAGCCCGACCTTGGAAATCCGAAAAGAAAATCCTCCTTCGTTGGACGGTTTGGCGAGGACGTCAATATAATTAAATTTGACAAAAAGACCTCGGACCACGAGCTTCTCGGTTGGCTTAAAAGACATTTTGCCTCCGAGGGAGTCACCGCGTCAGAGCAGGTGATGCGTGACCTTATGTTTCGCTCGGGGCATAATCTGTCGGTGCTTAACGACGAGGTTATAAAACTCTCGCTCTTTGCTAAGGCTAACGGCAGAAGCGTTATCACCCGAGAGGACGTGGAACAGGTTGCATCATCCACCCCCGAATGCGACACCTTTGCCCTTTCCAATGCGCTCTGTGACAGAAACAAGCAAGCAGCGCTTCTCGCTCTTTCAGAGATGAAACTCAAGAGAGTAGATCCTATTGTTATAATGTCTATGATTGCCAAGACTATGACAGAACTTGCCGCCGTTTCTATTATGCTCTCGGACGGAATGAGTCAGGACGATATTACAAACGCCACGAAAATAAACTCAAAACGCACCCCCCACGTGATAAATGCGGCTCGCCGTTTCACAAGAGAACACGCAGTGAGGATAGTTGAGGAACTTTTGCGTGTTGATACGGGGGCAAAGTACGGCGGAGTGACAGGCTACACCGCCATAGAACTCTTTATTACAAAATGTCTATAACATACGACAAACCGTATAGAAAAAAATAAAAAGGAAAGAAAAATGAAAAAATCTATTCTTCGCTTAACAGCCTTTATCCTGCTTGTAGCACTGATGATTATTCCCACCCTCACCTCCTGCAAAAAGGACGTGTACTATGTAAAAATGAGTTTTGGCGCTTACGGTGACATTGTACTGGAACTTGACAGAAAGAGCGCTCCCGGGACGGTGGACAACTTTCTCCGCCTTGTAAACGAGGGCTTCTATGACGGACTTACCATTCACCGCGCCCAACTCGGCTTTGTTATCCAGGGCGGCGACCCCAAGACCGGTAACAAGGAAGAAACACCCTCTATTCCCGGCGAATTCTCGTCCAACGGTTACTATGGCAACAATATAGAGCACGTGCGAGGCGTTATCTCCATGGCTCGCACAGATGATCCCAACTCAGCCTCCAGCCAGTTCTTCATCTGCCTCGGCGACTGCCGTTCTTCGCTTGACGGCTCCTACGCAGGATTTGGTTACGTGGTCGAGGGTATGGACGTGGTAGATGCT
Organism: Eubacteriales bacterium; assembly: GCA_045605175.1. GTDB lineage: Bacteria > Bacillota > Clostridia > Oscillospirales > CAG-272 > UBA1740. Next base: position 60,477 of record JAZUPL010000013.1, read on the forward strand.
ATTGCAGAATTCATGGCGCCCTACGGCGACTCTCGTTTAGGAATGGTCAGTGACAAGAATTACCAGATAAAAATCACCGACGCCGAGGTTTTGGACAACTATAAATAAAGCCTATTGGTCAATATAGACAAGTAAAAGCCAAAAACGGCATGTAAATCCTAAATGTAAGTTATTATTTAGTTATTGACATAGTAGTTTTTGTGTGTTACAATAGTTAAAATAAAAAAATGAGTATAAGGAGAGGACCTGAAAATGGCAACCTATTTTACCGAACCCTCACACACGTTTAGTGAGTATTTGCTCATCCCCGGATACACCGACGAGAGGTGCATTCCGGCTAACGTTTCGCTCCGCACCCCGCTTGTAAAGTACAGAAAGGGTGAGGAGGAATGCCCCCTTATGATGAACATTCCCCTGACCAGTGCTATTATGCAGTCTGTATCCAACGATACGATGGCTATTGCTCTGGCAAAAGAGGGGGGCGTATCCTTTATCTACGGCTCGCAGTCTATTGAAGACGAGGCGGCTATGGTCGCAAGAGTAAAGAACTACAAGGCGGGCTTCGTCGTAAGCGACTCCAACCTTACCCCCGACAGCACTCTTATGGACGTGCTTGCTCTCTACGAGGAAAAGGGACACTCCACTATGGCGGTTACCGACGATGGAAGTGCGTGCGGCGTCCTTCTCGGTATAGTTACCTCTCGTGATTACCGTGTCAGCCGTATGGATGTCACCGACAAGGTTGCCACCTTTATGACTCCTATTGACAAACTCATCACCGCCCCCGAGGGAACGACTCTCAAGGCGGCAAACGATATCATCTGGGAGCACAAACTCAACTCGCTTCCGATAGTTGATAAAAACGGCAGACTTCTCTACTTCGTATTCCGCAAGGACTACTCTCAACACAAGGAAAACCCACAGGAACTTCTCGACGCAAACAAGAGATATATAGTTGGTGCAGGTATCAACACCCGCGACTTTGCCGAGCGTGTCCCCGCACTTATTGAGGCGGGTGCAGACGTGCTTTGCATTGACTCCTCCGAGGGTTACACCATCTGGCAAAAGCGCGCTATTGATTTTATCAGAGAAAAATACGGCGACACCGTAAAGGTTGGCGCAGGAAACGTCGTTGACAGAGAGGGCTTTATGTTCCTCGCCGAGGCGGGCGCCGACTTTGTTAAAATCGGCATTGGCGGTGGCTCTATCTGTATCACCCGTGAGCAAAAGGGTATCGGTAGAGGTCAGGCAAGCGCGGTTATCGAGGTTGCTGCGGCAAGAGATGAATATTATCAAAAAACAGGTGTCTATATTCCCATCTGCTCCGATGGCGGTATAGTACACGACTATCATATGACTCTCGCCCTCGCTATGGGTGCAGACTTTATGATGCTTGGTAGATATTTCGCAAGATTTGACGAGTCCCCCACACCCAAGATTATGATAAACGGTCAGTACGTCAAGGAATACTGGGGCGAAGGCTCTAACAGAGCAAAGAACTGGCAGAGATACGACCTTGGCGGTAAGTCGGGTCTATCCTTCGAGGAAGGTGTTGACTCCTATGTCACCTATGCCGGCTCGCTCCACGACAACGTAGAGAAGTCGCTCTACAAGGTTAAGTCAACTATGTGCAACTGTGGTGCTATCACTATTCCCGAACTTCAGGAAAAGGCGAAGATGACTCTGGTTAGTGCAACCAGTATCGTCGAGGGTGGCTATCACGATGTTATGCTCCGTTCCACCACTACCGGTGTGAAATAACTAAGTTTACCGTAAATAACCGAAATTATTTATTACAAACGAGAGGAGCATCCCTCTCGTTTGTTGCTTTTTTTCACCCTGCGAAATGAAAAAAGAATAATTTTTTTAGAAAACCGAATTTATTTAAGAGTAAAAAGCAATTATAATTTTAGAGAAGATCTAAATGTATAGCAAAAGGAGGCAAAATGAACAAACTCGTCATTCCCGATGGATATTGTCCGAAAACCGATCTATACCGCACGCAAAAGGCAATATCCTTTATAAAAGCCACATTCCAGGGCAAACTTGCCGAGTCGCTCAATCTTCGACGAGTGTCCGCACCGCTTTTTGTAACCGAGGCATCGGGACTTAACGACAACCTTAACGGACACGAGCGCCCTGTCAGTTTTGATATTCCCGCCGTGGGCGAAAACGGCCAGGTAGTCCACTCGCTGGCAAAATGGAAAAGGCTCGCCCTAAAAGAGTATGGTTTTTACGTAGGACGTGGTCTTTACACCGATATGAACGCTATACGGCGCGACGAGGACCTCGACAATATACACTCTATATACGTAGATCAATGGGACTGGGAAAAGGTTATTACAAGAGAAGACCGTACCCTTGACTATCTTACCGAGGTGGCAAAAAAAATAGTGGACGCAATTTGCGACACGCAAGAACTCTTAAAAGAGGAATTCCCCGAACTTTGTGACGTGAGCCTTTCTCGGGATATGTACGCCCTGACTACCACCGAACTTTGTGAAATGTTCCCAAACCTCACCCCCAAGGAGCGTGAAAACGAAATCTGTCGAAGAAAGGGTACGGTGCTTCTTATGCAGATAGGTGGCCCGCTTAAAGACGGCAAGCCCCACGACGGCAGAGCACCCGACTACGACGACTGGGAGTTAAACGGTGATATTCTATTCTACAACCCCCTCTTGGACTCGGCTCTTGAAATATCCTCTATGGGTATCAGGGTTGACGAAGAATCCTTGGCAAGGCAATTAAAGGCACGCGGGTGCGAAGAGAGGGCGAAACTCCCCTTCCACAGTATGCTTCTAGACGGAAAACTTCCCCTGACGATAGGCGGAGGTATAGGTCAGTCCCGTCTTTGTATGCTTATGATGGGGTGTGCCCATATAGGCGAGGTACAGTCAAGCCTTTGGGACAAGGCAACAATAGAGGGGTGTCAAAAGGCGGGAATAAGACTTCTGTAATTTTATAATAAAATCAAAGACCACGCCGACAAAAGAAAAATAATATCCACAAAAAACAAAACCGATAGAACCTAAAATCGAAAAGCATAAATAGGCTCAAAACTAAAAAAAATAAAAATTACAAAGCAAACAGCCGAACAATTAACAGCACAATGTCGATGTTTTTGTCAAGTATTTTTCTTTGCAAAGTCACCTTTTGCCCAATCGTTTACTTTTGTCAGTTTATTTACCAATTTGATATTGACAAAAATATAACAATCAGGTATAATATTTATGCTATCTAATTTGCCACACGGCAAAAGAGAAGAAAATAAATATAAAATTTAGGAGAAAACAATGAAAAGAATTATCGCATTCGTCCTCCTTGCTTGTATGCTCGTGCTTGCATTTGCATCCTGTGGCCCTACCGAGAAGGAGTACAAACTCGCTATCGGCGTAAGTGTGTCTAACAAGACCGCAACTATCGAAACCGAGCAAACCGTTGCAGCCCTCGTTATCGACAACGCAGGTAAAATAGTTGCCTGCCGCATCGACGCGCTTGCAGTGAAGGCTACCCTCACCGAAGGTGCAGTTGACGCAGCCCCCACCTACAAGACCAAGATGGAACTCGGTGACGATTACGGAATGCTCAACTCCCCCTACGGCGGATCTACTCTCGCTGAGTGGGACGACCAGGTTAAGGCTCTTGAGAACTTCGTAGTTGGCAAGACTCAGGCAGAGGTTGCCGCTATCACGGGTGAAGAGAGCGACCTCGTTGCAGGTTGCACAATCGCTATCACTCCCTTCCTCGATGCAATAGACAACGCTTTCGAGGATGAGTACCAGGTTTCCTTCTCCACCGCAGGAGAGGTTACTCTCGGCGTTGCTATCAAGGGCGACGTTGCAGACAAGAGTGGCAAGGCTAACTTCACCTCCGACACCGCAGCAGTTGCTTTGGTTGATGGCAAGGTTGTAGCAGCGACTATCGACTCTATCGACGCTAACATCGCTTATGCAGACGGTGCAGGCACAGAGTTCACCTACCCCGGCTCCAAGCGTGAGCAGGGCGACGATTACGGTATGCTTAACAGCCCCTACGGCGGTTCTACTCTCGCTGAGTGGTACGACCAGGCACAGGCTTATGCAGACTCCGCAGTTGGTAAGACCGTATCCGAGATAGCAGGCCTTGCTACCGAGGGCGTTGCAGGCTGCACCATTTACGCAGGTGGCTACAAGGCGGTTATCGAGCTTGCAGCAGGCTACGCAAGATAATTTAATTATCCACAGGGGGCTGCTTTATTTAGGCATAACCGAATAAAAATACCGAGGTGTTGTATTACGCAGCACCTCGGTTGTGTTTTTTACAAATTTGAAAAAAATTAAGGTTGAAAACCACCGGTTTTCTTCATTTTATGGTGTTATTATTCTATCGCCGTTTCCTCGCTCGCCGTACTTTTGTACGGCTATCGCTCGTCAGCCGACGATTTCTGCTCTAAATCAAGCGAGCCCCAATGGCGCTTCGCACTAAGAATTCAGATTTTTTGCCCCAAAAGTCCCAAAA